>JAFZSQ010000023.1 GCA_017619295.1 Lachnospiraceae bacterium | reverse complement strand
GATACCAACATGAAGTTTGGGATTAACGGGCTTACCAAGTTTAATAGCAAGCTCCATTAACTTACCTACGCCTTCACGGTCAATCTTGGCAAAGGGATCGTTCTCAAAGATCTTGGTGTCATAGTAAGCTCCAAGGAACTTACCTGAGTCATCACGTGAGAATCCGAATGTCATCTGAGTAAGGTCGTTGGTACCGAAGCAGAAGAAATCTGCATCCTTTGCAATCTCATCTGCTGTAAGAGCAGCTCTGGGGATCTCAATCATTGTACCTACTTCATATTCAAGTTTAACACCTGCAGCTGCAATTTCAGCGTCTGCTGTGTCAACAACAATCTTCTTAACGAACTTAAGCTCTTTGTCTTCACATACAAGAGGAATCATAATCTCGGGCTTAACATTCCAATCAGGATGCTTCTTCTGTACGTTGATGGCCGCACGGATAACTGCCTTGGTCTGCATTGTTGCAATTTCAGGATATGTAACTGCAAGACGACATCCTCTGTGTCCCATCATAGGGTTGAACTCGTGGAGTCCTGAAATAAGCGCTCTGATCACATCGCGAGGCTTATTCTGAGCCTGTGCAAGTTTGTTAATATCATCGTCCTCTGTGGGAACGAACTCGTGAAGAGGAGGATCAAGGAAACGAATGGTAACAGGGTTACCTTCAAGAGCCTCATAAATCTCCTCAAAGTCTTTCTGCTGGAAAGGAAGGATCTTCTCAAGAGCTGCTTCTCTCTCTTCAACTCTCTCTGAGCAAATCATCTCACGGAAAGCAGCTATTCTGTCTTCCTCAAAGAACATGTGCTCAGTACGGCAAAGTCCGATACCTTCTGCGCCAAGTTCTCTTGCCTTCTTTGCATCTGCGGGAGTATCTGCATTGGTACGAACCTTCATGGTTCTGTACTTGTCAGCCCAAGCCATTACTCTTCCGAACTCACCTGCGATTGTAGCATCAACTGTAGCGATTGCGCCGTCATAGATGTTACCTGTGGTTCCGTCGATTGAAATGAAGTCGCCTTCATGGAACTCTTTGCCTGCAAGTTTAAACTTCTTGTTAGCCTCATCCATGTGGATGTCGCCGCAACCGGATACACAACATGTACCCATACCACGTGCAACAACGGCTGCGTGAGAAGTCATACCACCACGAACTGTCAGGATACCCTGAGCAGCCTTCATACCTGTGATATCTTCAGGTGATGTCTCAAGACGAACCAGAACAACCTTCTCGCCTCTCTCATTCCATGCAACAGCATCTTCTGCTGTAAATACGATCTTACCGCATGCAGCACCGGGTGAAGCGCCAAGGCCCTTGCCCATAGGTGTTGCTGCTTTGATTGCAGCGGGATCGAACTGGGGATGAAGCAATGTATCAAGGTTTCTGGGATCAATCATTGCTACAGCTTCCTGCTCTGTACGCATTCCCTCATCTACAAGGTCACATGCGATCTTAAGTGCAGCCTGTGCTGTTCTCTTACCGTTTCTGGTCTGGAGCATGTAGAGTTTACCGTGCTCTACGGTGAACTCCATGTCCTGCATATCTCTGTAGTGCTTCTCAAGAGTCGCACATACATTCTTGAACTGTTCAAAAGCTTCAGGGAACTTCTCAGCCATCTCGGTAATCTTCATGGGTGTACGTACACCTGCAACTACGTCCTCACCCTGTGCATTGGTAAGGAACTCACCGAATAAGCCCTTGTTACCTGTAGCGGGATCTCTGGTAAATGCAACACCGGTTCCGCAATCGTCACCCATGTTACCAAATGCCATAGACTGTACGTTTACAGCTGTTCCCCATGAATAAGGGATATCGTTGTCCCTTCTGTAAACATTTGCTCTGGGGTTGTCCCATGAACGGAATACTGCTTTGATTGCCCCGTATAACTGATCCTTGGGATCTGTGGGGAAATCGTTTCCGATCTTTGATTTATATTCGTCCTTAAACTGGAATGCCAATTCCTTAAGGTCATCGGCTGTAAGCTCTACATCCTGCTTAACGCCGCGTTTCTCTTTCATTGCATCGATTAACTGCTCGAAGTACTTCTTTCCGACTTCCATAACTACATCGGAGTACATCTGGATGAATCTTCTGTAGCAGTCCCAAGCCCATCTCGGATTGTTGGACTTCTTGGCGATAACCTCTACAACCTCTTCATTAAGTCCGAGGTTTAAAATAGTATCCATCATGCCGGGCATACTTGCTCTTGCACCGGAACGTACGGATACTAATAAAGGATTCTCCTTGTCTCCAAACTTCTTGCCTGTAATCTCCTCCATCTTGAGGACATACTCGTCGATTTGAGCTCTGATTTCGGCATTAATTTCCCTGCCGTCTTCATAATACTGTGTACATGCTTCAGTTGTAATAGTGAAGCCCTGCGGTACGGGTAGACCAATGTTGGTCATCTCTGCTAAGTTTGCGCCCTTGCCGCCTAGAAGGTTACGCATATCTGCGGAGCCCTCTGTAAACAGATAAACCCATTTTCTAGCCATGTTTTTCTCTCTTCCTTCTTTGATATTTTGCCCAAATATGGACCTTTAAAAAAACTTACTTACCCTCATTCAAGTTTATCATAAAACTGCTCATTTTTGCATCATTAATTCTCAATTTCTGCCACATTTTTGCAAATAAAATTCCAAAGAAAAAGGAGCTTGTTAAAAGCTCCTTAATTCATCCTCCGAATCATCGGTAGATTTATCTATTTCTCTTATAACCACATCATAGCTGTAACCGGGGTTAACCTCAACAGTTACCTTATCTCCAACCTTTTTGCCAAGAAGTGCCTTTCCTAATGGAGATTCGTTACTTATAAGGCCCTCCAGAGAGTTTCCTCTAACTGTTGTAACAATTCTATAGGTCTCTTCCACCTTATCTTCTTCGACCCAGACCTTTACCGTGTTGTTAACTCCGACTTCATCATCTTTTGAGGAATCATCGATAACCGTTGCAGTCTTTATCATTCTCTCCAAATATCTGATTCGGCTCTCATTCTTATTCTTCTCTTTCTTGGCCGCATAGTACTCGAAGTTCTCCGAAAGGTCGCCCTGTGCTCTGGCCTCCTTAACATGCTCTAAAAGTTCGGGACGGACCACAACTTTCCTGTGTTCAATTTCTTTTTCCATCTTCTCGATGTCGCTTTTTGTCAGTTGATTGTTCATCTGTCCATCTCCTTCGCCTTAAGAAGAAGTTCCTTGGCATTGTTAAGCGCAGATTCGGTAATCTCCTCACTTCCAAGTAATCTGGCAACTTCTGAGACACTGCCGTCATAATCAAGCTTTGTGATGTCCGTTATGGTTCTGACTCCGTCGTTATCCTTTTTAATCAGATAATGGCTGTCTGCCCTTGCTGCAATCTGCGGTAAATGAGTGATGCAAATAACCTGATGGGCCTTGGAAAGCTCCCCGAGCTTGCCCGCAACCTGCCATGCGGTTTTGCCGCTTATACCCGCATCAATCTCATCGAAAATCAAAGTATCTATGGAATCCTTGTCTGCCAAAAGCGTCTTAATCCCCAACATGATTCTGGACAACTCGCCGCCGCTGGCAACGTCTTTTAAGGGTCTTATCGCTTCACCCACATTGGCTGAAATCAAAAATTCCACGTCATCAAAGCCCAATGAATCGGGCTCATCTTTTTTCTTAATATCTATCTTGAATCTCACATCGGGGAAACTCAATTCCTTAAGGACACTTACAAGTGTCTCCTCAAGTTTTACAGCATTTTCACCACGAATGTCGCTTAATTCTTCCGCTTTCTCATAGACAAATTTTTTATACTTGTCTGTCTTTATTGTAAGCTCAGATATTCTGGCTTCATAATTGTCGATGTCATCAATCTTGGACTTCAGTTCATCAGCATAAGAAATAATTCCGTCGATGTCCTTACCGTACTTGTCCTTAAGTCTGTTAATGAGGTTAAGTCTTTCTTCGGTAGCATAAAAAGTTGCTCCGTCAACCTCAAGACCGTCAAGATAGCCTTCAGCCTCCCTGTGAAAATCATGTAAAAGTCCTTCCACCTCTGTAAGGCTTTGCTCCATCTTAGCCAAATCTTCGTCAAGGTCGGAAATACTTCTTATTTCCTTAAGGGCTCTTCCAAGGCTGAGTCCTGCGCTTCCCTCTTCATCGCTTCCGGAAAGGGCGCAGATGCCTGTTAAAGCATCTCCTATTTTCTTGGCATTGGACATCTTTCGATAATCCTTCTCAAGTTCTTCATCTTCTCCCGGCTTAAGATTTGCCTTTAATATCTCGTTATATTCAAAATCATACAGTTCCAGGGTGCGTTTTCTTTCATCCTCATCCATGGAACACTCTTCAAGTTCTTTTCTTAATTCGGTATATTCCTTGTACAGGCTCTTTAACTCATCAAGCTTATTTCTAAGCTTTTCACCGCCGTACAAATCCAAAATCTCCAGATGCTTTTTCTTGTTTAAAAGCGACTGATGCTCATGTTGTCCATGTAAGTCAAGCAACAGCTCGCTTACTGCCTTAAGCTGTTTGGCATTAACCGTCTCACCGTTAATCTTAATTACGCTTCTTCCGGGCATGATTCTTCTGCTTATGTTTATAAAGTCGCCATCAGTAGGAATATCCATACTTTCGAGCAACAAATTTAACTCCGAATCCTTAGACTCGAAGTTAAGTTCAATAAATGCAGATGATTCACCTGTTCTGATTAAATCTGAATCGGATTTCGCACCGAGAGCAAGATTAACAGAGCCTACAAGTAATGATTTACCTGCGCCCGTTTCACCGGTCAGGATGTTAAGCCCCGGGGTGAAGACAACCTCTGTCTCATCAATAAGTGCAAGATTTTCAACGTGTAAACTGTGTAACATATAGTGCTTCTCCTTACACCTCTAAAGCCTCTCTGAAGAATGAAATGTAAGATTAAGATTCGATTATTTCGGAAATCTTGGGAATAAGCTCCCCTGCTTCCTTAGTGCTTACAACAGCAACCATGATAGTATCATCACCGGCAATTGAGCCTGCAATTTCTTTGAACTTCATGGCATCAATTGCAGCTGCAACAGCCATAGCCATTCCGGGAACAGTCTTAATAACAAGAATGTTCTGCGCCTGAGTAACAGAAAGGAAACCTTCCTTGAGAACTCTCATATACTTCGCACCCAAATGGTTCTCGGACTGAGCAACGATAGCATACTTCTGCTTTCCTGCGTCATCCGTAACCTTAAGTATCTTAAGTTCTCTGATATCTCTTGAAATGGTTGCCTGTGTAACCTCAAAGCCCCTTTCGGATAAGAGATCGGATAATTCTTCCTGAGTCTCGATGTCCATGTTTTCGATGAGCTCAATTATCTTGCGCTGTCTGTTCTTTTTCACCGCGATATTGCTCTTCTTATCTTCTTTTGCCATTTCATGCCTCCTTTAAGAGTTCATCTTCTTGTGCAAAGCAGTAATAAAGCTTGCTTCATTAAGCCTTACAATCTTTGTCACTTTACTTGCCTTCTTAACGTTTATTACATCGCCTGTAGTAAGGGAAAGGTTATGGGCAGCATCAAAAGTAACTTCCACTTCCTGTTTCTTTCCCGTTCTGTCGGCGTTAACGTAAATGCCTATCTCGTCATTGCCTGAAAAAACAATGCTTCTCGAATTAAATGTATGTGCACAGATGGGAGTCATCAAAATCACCTGAGCATTGGGCTCAACAATGGGTCCTCCTGCGGACATGTTATAACCGGTTGAACCCGTAGGTGTTGAAATAATCATTCCGTCTGCATCGTATTCATTAAAGGTTTGTCCGTTTACTGTTGTATCGTAATGAATGATACGAAGAGAACCCTGCCTTGTAAGTACGATATCATTTAAAGCATAACCGCTGTAAAGCTTTTTACCGTTTCTGGTAACGCTTCCCTCAAGCATCATACGCTCGCTTACGGTGTATTGTTCATTGGCAAGCCTGGTTATAGCTTCTTCTGCTTTTTCCAGAGGTACCTCTGTTAAATATCCCATTCTGCCAAGGTTAATACCAAGAATGGGAAGTTCTGCTTCAAGAGTTTCTCCCGCTACCTGAAGCATGGTGCCGTCTCCGCCAAGAACCAGAATTCCGTCAGCATTATCCCATTTCTTCTTATCAACCGAAAGGGTACATTTAAGGCCCTTTGATTCGATCATTTTTCTGATCTCTTCGGTAATCTTTAAGTCGGGATCTTTAGCAGTGTTAGTTCTGACATAAATATGTTCCATTTTAACCCCTTCAGTGGTCCAAAGCTCCCTGAGCTCCCTCCACAGTCAAAGAAATTTTCTTGTCAAGATTATCAAGCGGCTTATCCGCTGTTTCTTTTCCCAAATACAATAAATATTCGATGTTGCCTTCAGGTCCTTTAATGGGGGAAAAATCAAGATCAAGAATCTCAAATCCCACCGAATCGGCGAATTCTATCACCTTGTTTACAACCTCTTCATGAACCTTTGGATCCCTTACAACGCCCTTCTTTCCGACCTTTTCCTTGCCGGCTTCAAATTGGGGTTTGATAAGGCACACCATATATGAGTTACTGCCAAGGATATTGTAGGCAGGCTCAAGAATCTTGGTAAGTGAAATAAAGGAAACATCGCAGGATGCAAACTCCGGAGTCTCAGGCAAATCATCGGGAGTCAGATATCTGAAGTTGGTCTTCTCCATACATACAACTCTGTCATCATTTCGAAGCTTCCAATCAAGCTGACCATGTCCCACATCGATGGAGTAAACCTTAGATGCGCCGTTCTGGAGCATGCAGTCGGTAAATCCTCCTGTAGAAGCACCGATATCCATGCATATTTTGCCTTCAAGATTAATTGGAAAAACCTTCAGGGCCTTCTCAATCTTTAAGCCCCCTCGACTAACGTAAGGAAGGGTCTTTCCCCTTACTTCAATATTACTTTTTTCTTCGTCAAAAGTGCTTCCGGCCTTGTCTTCCTTCTGACCGTTGACATATACATCTCCGGCCATTATAAGGACCTTTGCCTTTTCTCTGGAATCCGCAAGGCCCTGCTTTACAAGAAGCACATCCAATCTTTCTTTCAAAAATAAACCTCTCGACTATTCGTCAATCTTTGCAAGGATTCTCTCGATTATTGTTCCCGCGTCTATTCCGATTTCTTTCTTCAGAATATCAACGTTGCCGTGCTCTACATACTCGTCCGGGATACAAACCTTAAGGCTCTTTCCCCGATATCCGATGTCATACAGCACATCAAATACTTTCTCTCCGAATCCTCCGCTTGCCACATTTTCTTCCAATGTAACAATAAGATTATGATCCACTGTTGCCTCTTCAATTATTTCCTTATCCACGGGCTTCGCAAATCTGGCATTTATGATGCTGCAGTTATATCCCATGAATTTAAGGCTCTCTCGAACCGCAACAGCAGTCTTAACCATGCTGCCTAAGGCAACAAGTGCAATATCTTTTTCTTTGTAAATCCACTCACCCTTGCCAAACTCCACAGGAGCTCTGAATTCACGAAGTTCATCATATGCCTCGCCTCTGGGATAACGGATTGCTATAGGTCCGCCAAAAGCAACAGCATACTTAATCATGTCTGATAACTCCCACTTATTCTTGGGAGCCATTATTGTCATTCCGGGAACACTTGAAAGGTATGAAATATCAAAAATACCCTGATGTGTTTCACCGTCACTTCCCACAATTCCCGCTCTGTCTATACAAAAGACAACAGGAAGTTTCTGTAAGCATACATCATGAACAATCTGGTCGTACGCTCTCTGAAGGAAAGACGAATAAATGGCAACAACGGGAATCATTCCGCCGGCAGCCAATCCTGCGGCAAAAGTAACCGCATGTTCTTCGGCTATTCCCACATCGAAAAATCTCTTGGGATAAACGTTCCTGAATCTCTTAAGTCCCGTACCGTCAGGCATGGCTGCTGTAATGGCACATACTCTGTCATTTCTCTCACCAAGCTTAACCATGACGGTTGAGAAAATATCCGTGTAGTTTGCTTTGGTACGAAGCTTGCTGGGAAGTCCGGTTTCAATATTGAAAGGCTCTGTTCCATGGAATCTTGCCGGATGCCTCTCAGCAGGGCCAAAGCCCTTACCCTTATGGGTCAGGACGTGAACAAGTACCGCTCCCTTAACACGCTTAGCTTCTCTGAATACCTGTAAAAGTGCGGGAATATTATGCCCGTCAACAGGTCCGAGATATGTAATTCCCATATCCTCGAAAAACATTCCGGGAATAACAAGGTGCTTAACTGAGCTCTTTGCTTTTCTTATTTTATCAACCATGGAGTCACCCACCATGGGAACTCCTCTGATTACGTTGTAAATGTCTTCCTTGATGTTTAAGTATCCGTCAGCAGTACGAATGTTGTTAAGGTATTTGGATACGCCGCCAACATTTTCAGAAATGGACATATTGTTATCGTTGAGGACAACAATAAAATTCGTATCAAGCTGGGAGGCATTGTTCAAAGCCTCATAGGCCATTCCGCCTGTAACAGAACCGTCGCCGATGACGGAGACGATATATGAATCCTCACCCAGGAGATCACGACTTTTTACCATTCCAAGGCCTGCGGATATGGATGTTGAACTGTGTCCTGTATCAAAGCAGTCACAGTCAGATTCCTTCCTCTTGGGAAAGCCGCTCATTCCCCCATATTTTCTGAGGGTGTCAAAGCCTTCTCTTCTTCCGGTGAGTAGTTTGTGGGTATATGATTGATGACCCACATCCCAAATAATCTTGTCTTTGGGAAGATTAAGAGAAAGATGCAGTGCCATTGTAAGCTCCACAGCCCCAAGGTTTGAACCCAGGTGTCCGCCAGTTTCACTTATCTTGTCTATCAAAAACTCTCTTATCTCCTCCGCGAGAATATCGTAGTCATCGGGATCGATTGTCTTTATATCATTAGGATTATTTATCTGCTCAAGTAACAATTACTTTCACTTCCTTATAGTCAGTTTGTGATCTATCTGGTTCTGTGAATAAGGGAAATAATAAGCTGTTTAAGGAATTCTCCCTTATTGTTCTTGTCTACACTTTCAATGTTCGAAATAGCCTCTTCGGAGAGAGTCGTCACATCACGTTCCGCTCTGTCCATTCCAAAGATGGTTACATATGTTTTCTTGTTATTCTTTGCGTCGCTTCCGATGGGTTTTCCAAGTTCCTCAAGGGTCCCGATAACATCGAGAATATCATCTTGAATCTGGAAAGCTATTCCAACGTTTTCAGCGCATTTCTCAAGGTTCTTAACGCTTGTTCCGTCAGCCCCGGCTAAAAGGGCTCCTATCATCATTGAAGCTTCAATAAGGGCTGCAGTTTTGTTCTTATGGATATACATAAGCATGTCGCCGGAAATATCTAGTTCTTCCTTCTCCGCTTCCACATCAACGCACTGTCCGCCAACCATTCCGTAAATTCCGGCTTTCATTCCGAGAATCCTGATGGCTTTGGCAACCCTTGTAAGCATCACCGCATCCTTCTCATCCACCAACCCAAAAGCCTTGGTAGCTGTTTCAAATGCAAAGTTCAAAAGAGCATCCCCTGCTAACACCGCCATAGCTTCGCCATATACAACGTGGGTAGTCTTTCTGCCTCTTCTGTATTCATCGTTATCCATGCATGGCAAATCATCATGAATAAGGGAATAGGTGTGAATCATCTCAATCGCCGCCATAAAAGGCTTGATTACATCACCGGTTCCGCCAAGCATCTTATAGGTTTCCCACATTAACATGGGGCGAAGTCTTTTGCCTCCTGATAAGATGCTGTAATTCATTGCTTCGATTACCGTCTTCTGGAAACCATCCTCTTTGGGAAGGTATTCCTTGATAATCTTTTCTATCTCATCTACTTTAGCAAGTAAATCTGTCTGAAAATCACTCATCTTCCTGACCCTCACCTGTAAGAACCTTGACCTGTTTCTCAACTCTGTCAATAAGTTCATTACTGTTTTTCAAAAGGTCCATACCCTTCTTATACTGGTTGAAAGCCTCCTCCAAAGGAGTTTCATCGTCTTCCAGTTTCTCAATAATCTCTTCAAGTGCCTCGAAGGATTCTTCCAATGTCATCTGTTTTTCTTCTGCCATATTACCCTCTTAAAATGAAACTTCCTCTGTTGAATCAACTGTGGTGTGAACAATGCCGTTAACCAATCTTAAGTTCAGCTTGTCACCCTTATTTACGCCCTTTATATCCTTGACCATTTTCCCCGAATCATCCGATACATAGGCAAAACCTGTGCTCATCTTGTTAATCGGAGAAAGACCGTTCATCTTCTCAATGAAAATATCAAGTCTGTGACGTCTGTTTCTGAGTACCCGCTCCATTCCGGCGCTTAGGTTGTCTTCAAGTTTAATAAGATATGTTCTCTTCTCTCTGATTTTGGATTGAGGACTTAGTGCATTAAGTCTTGAAATACCATTCTCAACTTTGCGTCTCTCTCTCTTTATAACCAAATCCATCTCTCTTGCAAGACGGTTGTAAGCATCGTTAAATCTCTCATCCAAAGCTGCCAGTTCAAATACTGCAAGTTCCGCAGCAGCCGATGGCGTCGGTGCTCTCAAATCAGAAACAAAATCTATTATGGTTGTATCCGTCTCATGTCCCACCGCTGATATTATGGGAATACTGCAGTCAAAAACAGCTTTCGCTACTTTCTCCTCATTAAAGGCCCATAAATCCTCAATTGAACCTCCGCCTCTTCCCACAATCATGACGTCCACACCCTCTTTTTCAAGGGCATGAATTCCTGCCACAATGCTGTCAGCAGCCAATTCGCCCTGAACAATAGCGGGATATAAAATAATCTGGATGTAAGGATTACGTCTCTTGGAGATATTGATAATATCCTGAACAGCTGCTCCCGTAGGGGCTGTTACAACTCCAAGCTTACGAACAAACTGTGGGATAGGCTGTTTATAGCAGGGATCAAACATACCCTGTTCCTCAAGTTCTTTCTTGAGCTGTTCAAACCTGAGGAATAAATCTCCTTCGCCGTCAGCCGTAATCTTCTTGGCATACAGCTGATATTTGCCATCTCTCTCAAAAACAGCAATGCTTCCGCCAACAATTACCTGCATTCCCTCCTCCATCCGAAACTTCAGCCCGGTTCTGGAGGACGCAAACATTACGCAGGCAATCACGCCGGAAGCGTCCTTCAAAGTGAAATATATATGTCCCGAAGAATGGTATTTGCAGTTGCTGACCTCACCCTTCACCAACACGCTGTTAAGCATGTAATCCTGGGCGAACATATTCTTGATATACGAATTTACCTGTGAAACCGTATAAACATTCTGCTGCATGTCATTCCTTATGCAAATTTGGCAAGTATTCCGTTTACAAAGGCTCCTGAGTTATCCTGTCCAAACTTCTTGGCAAGTTCCACTGCTTCGTTGATGGCTACGTTTACAGGTACGTCATCATCGAATTTCATCTCGAAAAGTGCCAGACGAAGAATTGTCAGTTCAACCTTTCCCATACGTTCTACAGACCAATTCTCTGCTTTATCGTTAATCATGTAGTCAATCTCGGAAAGGTGTTCCTTGACTGCCACATACTTATTGTTTATTTCTTCGTTTTCTTTCTCGGAGGCATGATTATCAATGTCCTCCATAAAAAGCTTTACCTGCTCGTCCATGTCCTCGGGAACATTGAACTCCACACGGAAAAGCAATTTAAAAACCTGTTCTCTCAGTTCGTGTCTTGTCATCTTACTTGTCCTTATTAACCTTGATGGATGCAATACGAACATTCACATCTGTAACTGTAAGTCCTGTCATGTTCTCAACAGACTGTTTAACTTTATTCTGTACGAGCTGGCATGTGGTGGGAATGTTATAACCGTATTCCATAGTGATTGCCATATCAATAGAAACTCTGCGCTCAAAGACATCAATCTTAACGCCCTTGAACAGATTCTTCATTCCTATCTTGCTCATGATTTCGTCGGTAAGGTTGCCGCCCATAGCGCTTACACCCTCAACCTCAGTTGCTGCAATTGCTGCTATCATTCCAACAACGTCATCTGCTATCTTGACGCTGCCCTTAGTATCGTCATCCTGTAAATCGTAGGTATTTCTAACGTTTTCTTTATCCATTTATTTGAAGTCCTCCTTAGGTTCAAAATAACTTCTATCACAATTTATAATTATAACAAAGGTTGAATTAATCGTCCAGCCATAGGGTCAAAGACAAAGCGTCTTCATTTTGGGCATAACCAACGCTTCCGCCGCCGCCGTCCACGTAATTAAAAACCTTTGAATCTGTGATCAAATAGTCCATAAGCCAGTCATAGGTTGGCCTGTCGGAACACTTTATAATCGTACTTCCGCCTCTGACAATAGGGTGGGTCTTAACAATGGTCCCAAGTCTCTCAGGATCCTGTCCGTTCAAAAGGCATCCTTCCCTTACGTAATAGTTGCAGGCAGTAGCCGTACAATTGGGAAGTTCGATGGGATTGTCAATCACATGAGTCTTTTGAATCTCGGATGTGGTAACACCGAAATAATCATAATTGACAATATCCAGGTTCTTAAGCCACTCGTCATCTTCACCCTCAATGCTCTGATAAGATGCGTCTCCCCAGGTGGTGTCAAGATAGTAATAATCCCCATCCATCTTCACCAGGTTCCAGGAATGGCCCTCAGTTTCATTGACTACTCCGGTAACAAGTGTGCACTCTACTCCGAGTCTGTTTAAAAGAAGCTGTGTGGCTTTGGAATAGCCCTGACACACGCTTCTGTTATTGAGGAATACGGAGCATATATTCTGATTGTCCGGTGCACTCATGTCATACTCGGTGGAATGAACCAGATATTCATAAACATATTTGACCTTTGTATAATCATCAGCATCCTTGCTGACTCCCAAAAGAATGTTGGAAACAGCCTTTTCTGTTTCCTCCTCAAGCATTTCTGCTTCTTCCTTTGAGCAGATATAGGTAGGGGAAAAAGTAAGTCTGGTAACCCTGTCACCCTTCGTATACTGAGAATATGAATATCCTTCAGCGTAGAATATCTCAGGATGATCAATCATTACGCATTGAAAAGCAAGGTGAAGTTTATCGATGTCAAGTACAGACATATCCACCATTTCTTCGTGCCTTATCATGGCAGCGAAGGCCTCGATGTAAGCTTGCTTCATCTCGGCATCAAGTGTTCTGTATGCAAAGCACTCAGACAAATACTCGTCGTACTTGTCTGCCTCAGCACCGGTAATCTCAACCTTTTCATAAGGTTCACCGTCATCAATCTTTTCTTCACCCTTTACCTCCATATCTTCCCAGGCTAATCCGCCTTTTCCACTATCATCGGTAACTATTCCCAGGGTGTCGGGCTGTCCGGCAAAATAAGGAAGTTCAAAAACATTCACTCCGCCGGTCCATATGAAAAGATCAATTGCAGCAAACAGTAATGCAATTGCTAAAAGGTTTTTTAGAAACTTTTTCACTAGTTCTTTCCAAATTCGGATAATACAAGACCGGGATTACGCTCCAATGTCATGCCGACACTCCATGCGTTGACAAACAAAAGAAGCGGATTGTCTTTAAGGTCTTTAATGCGTTTCATATCCGAAGTTCCGTTTATGGATTTAAGGTCGATATCTTTATTCTCTACCCATCTAATGTGCTCATATGGCAAGGGCTCGAGTTTGATTTCGACATTATACTCGTTCTCAAGTCTGTATTTAAGTACATCAAACTGAAGTACACCTACAACGCCCACAATAATCTCTTCGAGTCCGGTATTAAACTCCTGGAAGATTTGTATTGCACCTTCCTGTGCAATCTGAGTGATACCCTTTACGAACTGCTTACGCTTCATGGTATCCATCTGACGTACTCTTGCGAAGTGTTCAGGTGCGAATGTGGGAATACCCTCGTATTTAAACTTCTCTTTGGGCATGCAAAGTGTATCACCTATGGAGAAAATACCGGGATCGAATACACCGATAATATCTCCGGCATAAGCCTCAGAAAGGATTTTTCTCTCATCAGCCATAATCTGCTGAGGCTGAGAAAGGCGCATGACCTTATCCCCCTGAACGTGACGAACTTCCATGGAAGCGTCAAACTTTCCGGAGCATATTCTCATGAAGGCAACTCTGTCTCGGTGTGCCTTGTTCATATTAGCCTGAATCTTAAATACAAAGGCGGAAAAATCGTTATTTACGGGGTCGATTATGCCTGTATCTGCTTTTCTGGGAAGAGGTGTTGTGGTCATCTTTAAGAAATGCTGCAAAAAGATCTCTACACCAAAGTTTGTAAGTGCGGAACCGAAAAATACAGGTGTGAGCTTTCCTGCCTGAACTTCGTCAAGGTTAAACTCAGCTCCTGCTCCTTCAAGAAGTTCAATCTCTTCGAGAAGTTTGTCGGCAGCTTCCTCACCGATAGTATTTACGAGAGCATCTCTGTCGGCTGTAGGTACACAGGTTGTCTTTCCTTCCTTAGTACCCTTCTCTGTATCAGAGAATGTGTATACGCTCTTCATGTCTCTGTCATAAACGCCCTGGAAGCTCTTACCCGAGCCGATAGGCCAGTTAATGGGACATGTGGCGATTCCAAGTTCCTTTTCAATATCATCAAGAAGATCAAAGGTATCGTTGGCATCTCTGTCCATCTTATTTATGAATGTAAAAATCGGAATGCCTCTCATACCGCAGACCTTAAAGAGCTTTCTTGTCTGAGGCTCTACGCCCTTCGCTCCGTCTATAACCATTACTGCGGAGTCTGCAGCCATAAGAGTTCTGTATGTATCCTCTGAGAAATCCTGGTGACCGGGAGTATCCAGGATATTAATGCAGAAATCGTCATACTCAAACTGCAAAACTGAAGAGGTAACGGAAATACCTCTCTCCTTCTCTATTTCCATCCAGTCCGATACCGCATGTCTGGCAGTGGCTTTACCCTTAACACTTCCGGCAAGATTGATGGCTCCGCCGTAGAGTAAGAACTTCTCTGTCAGTGTTGTTTTACCGGCATCGGGGTGGGATATGATTGCAAATGTTCTTCTTCTGTTAATCTCTTCTGATAAACTGCGCAAAACTAATAAATCCTCCTAAGCACGTAAAAACTCAAAGTACATTTTAACACAAAACCCATCAAAATAGTAAATAAGTTTTTACACGAAAAATCCCCCTAAGGCTTTCACCTTAAGGGGACTAAAAAGGGGAGAGAATTAATCTGATACGCTAACTTTATAGATGAACTTAACTCCATTCTTAGAGGAACCTGCTTCATCGTATTTATTGTGGTCTGCTGCTGCATCTGTCATTGCAGCAAATCTCTCAGCCAAACCTTCCACGTTGTCTTCAACAACACCGTTTAACTCTTCGATACCGTCTTCATCGAACTTCTTGATACCATCTGAAAGCTGGCCTTGACCGTTTCTTAATGTTTCAACACCCTGTACGAATTCGGGCATTGCATTTTTAAGCTTTCCGGCTCCTTCTGCAGCCTGTCCTACTGCTCCCGTGTAAGCCTGAATTCCCTGGTAGAACTGAGCATATGAATTAAGCTGATTCTGAAGGTTTCTGAGGCTGCTTACTCCGCTTGAAACCTTGGCATTTCCTGCTGCAATCTGGCTCTGCACTTCTGCTGAATTGTACTTTTCATTTATAGCCTGGTTAATCTTATCATTAAGGCCCTGGCTGATTCCGTTCTTTACTTCATCTGAATTCATTCTGCAGTCAACTTCTGCGGCAATTGCTGCCTGTGTTTCTGAAGATGCCATAGCCTCATTAATCTTTGCTTCTCTTACAGAAGGGTAATTGGCTTCAACTGCCTGATCTATAGCAGCGGGAAGGTTCGCCTGAACAGCTGCATCAACCTGAGCCTTTGAAGAATCATCAAGGCTGTCGTAATCATCGATGCCCATCTGCGCAAGTACTCCCTGCTTAACCTGGGCTTCAACTGCTGATGAGTTGGCTTCAACCTCTGCTCTTATGCCCTGCTTTATCAAATCTGCATTTGCATCTACCTGGGGAACTACCACATTGTTCTTAACATATTCTGTAACAGCTGCCTCAACCTGAGATCTTGCTGCGCTTGTTGCAGCAGCCATGTTCTCGCTTGCATGCTCGCTTGCGTACTGTTTTACTCCTGCTTCAACCTGTGATCTTGCCATGCCTGCAACATCGGTTCCGGAAATCTGGTTAATGGCTCCGTTGATTACATCATTGTAGTTGTCAACTGTAAGTGCGGGAACAGATACTCCTGCAGCATTAATCTGCTGTGTAGCGGTTGCAAGAAGTGCGTTGAACACCTGTAATGCACCATCATTAAGTGCTGCGGAATTGGCATCAATCTGGTTAAGTCCGTCTGAAAGCTGTGTAACACCATCGCTTATCTGATTGGCACCTGTCTCAAGTTCTCCAAGTCCGTCATAGAGTTTTGAAGAACCGTCCATAAGCTGCTTAACAGCGTCAGAAAGCTGTCCCATTGCATCGGTAAGCTTTCCTACCTCTGTGTCTGTATCAAGGTCCATATTGGAGAATACGGAGTCTGAAACAAGAAGGTATAAGCCTGTAGGCTCGCAATCTTTAACATCTGCTTCCAGCTCAATCTTGTTTGGAATATCAATGCTTGTGATTGTATCTCCCATATCCTCGGAAAGACCGGGGAATGCAAGTCCAAGGATTGCATATCTTGTTCCGTCGTATGTAACCTTACCGCTTGATACTGTTACGTTTGAGTATTTCTCATCATCCATAACGGTTACAAGACTGGCAAGATAAGGAACGTAAATCTTCTCTTCCTTGCCGTTAATGTTCTTCATCTCATATTCGTTATCCGTGAACTCACATGTAATCTTTAAGTGTCCGTCTTTGCCCTCAAGTTCTGAAGGTGTAACGCTTATTCCGTCCAGTTCGTAGCTTACCTTAAGGTCAACAGGAAGTTTTGCCTCGCTGCCATCCTCTGTTTTTTCATTTCCGTCCTCAATCCAGATGGAGTCCATTACTTTATTTACCGAGCCATCATAATTGGTAAAAATGTAAGCTACCTCATCATCCATCGAAAAGGTCTCATTCATTTCATATGAGCCCGTATCGACTGTCTCCTCTTCAATTTCGTTTATCTCGGCAGCCTCACACTCCTCTGTTTTGACGCTCTCTGATGCGTAAACAGCTCCTGATACTCCAAGAAGAAGTGCTACTGCAGTTACTGCTGATGTAATAATCTTTGTACTCTTTTTCATGCCATTTTCTCCTCTCCGATTTTTAATTCTTTTTTATTACTGTCGTTCATATGCATTGTTGTATGGATAATAAGCCCGTCAAAAAGCATCAACATCGCAGGCAATGTAAGAATTACAAGTACCATACTGATGATTGCTCCTCTTGCCATTAACATGCACATTGAACTGATAATATCGATATTTGAATAAACAGCTACACCAAAGGTTGCCGAGAACAAGCCCATTCCGCTGACAATAATTGAAGGGATTGAAGTGGCGAGGGCGATTTTGACTGCTTCTGCTTTGCCCGCACCTTCGTTTCTCTCCTTCTTGTATCTGGTGGTCATTAAGATTGCATAGTCAACAGTTGCACCAAGCTGGATTGTGCTGATACAAATGGGAGCTATGAAAGGCAATGACTGTCCAAGGTAATGAGGTAATCCAAGGTTAATAAAGATTGCCAGTTCTATTACAGCGATAAGAATAAAGGGGAGGGATATGCTTTTTTCAACCAGGGCAATGATTACGAAGATTGCCACAATCGAAACTGTGTTAACAACCTTGAAGTCATGGTCTGTGGTTTCAATCATATCCTTCATACAGGGAGCTTCACCGATAAGCATTCCTTTCTTATCGTACTTCTTGCTTATTTCAAGAATCTTATCAAGCTGGTCGTTAACCGCATCACTTGCCACGTGATATTCAGAATTGATAAGAACCAATCTCCAGTTATCACTCTCAAGCATGTCGGTTAACTTCTTAGGCAAGATTTCCTCAGGAACTCCTGCACCGAGAAGCGTCTCAACACCGAGAACCTGCTGTACGCCTTCAACGCCTTTCATCTCATCAAGCATTGCTCTCACATCCTTGTCGGGAAGGTCTTTATCAACCAAAAGCATGTGAGTGGATGCAACATTAAAGGTCTCTGAAAGCTTTTCGTTTGCTTTGATAACTTCAATATTCTCAGGAAGACAGGCACTCATATCGTAATAAACTTCCTTGTTGGTCTTGCTGTATCCTGCATATGCCGGAATTGCAATTACTACGAAAGCGATTACAAACGCAGGGAAAATCTTTAAAAGCTTTCCGGCAAGTCCATCCATCTTCGGAAGGATTGCTTTGTGCATTGTCTTGTGAAGGGGTTTATCAAGTATAAGTATTAATGAAGGAAGGATTGTTACGCAGGCTATAACACCAAACAAGACTCCCTTTGCCATTACTATTCCAAGGTCAGCTCCAAGAGTGAAGCTCATAAAGCAAAGAGCTATGAAACCGGCAACCGTTGTGATTGAGCTTCCAAGGACAGACGTAAAGGTTTCTTTGATGGCCATTGCCATCGCTTCCTTGTGATCTTCAGTAATCTGGGTTTTCTCGTTGTAACAGTTCCAAAGGAATATTGAGTAGTCCATTGTGACTGCCAGCTGAAGCACTGCCGAAAGGGCTTTGGTTATATATGAAATTTCACTCATGAAGATGTTGCTTCCAAGGTTATAAAGGATTGCCATTCCTATACTTGCAAGGAATACGAAAGGAACAAGCCAACCATCCAGGAAAACTAACATTGCTATGGTTGCGAGTAAAACCGCGATTCCTACATAAATGGGTTCCTCCTGCTCGCACAAAGCCTTAAGGTCTGTAACCAAAGCACTCATTCCGGAAACGTAACACTGCTTGCCGGTGATACTTCTTATATCTTTTATGGCATCCATAGTTACGTCAGAGGATGTGGAACTGTCAAAGAATACTGCAAGCATTGTGCAGTCTCCTTTATTGAAAAGGTCGTAAACCTTATCGGGAAGGATTTCCATTGGTATGTCGATGTTCATAAAAGAGTCATACCAAAGGACCGTGTCCACATGATTTACAGCTCTGAGTTTTTCTGCGAGAGCCGCGGTATCTTTGGTGCTCATTCCTTCAACAACTATGAAGGAGAAGGCTCCCTTGCCAAACTCATCCATTAATACGTTCTGACCCTTTACCGTGTCCATATCTTCAGGCAAATAAGTCAGCATATCGTAATTGATCCTTGTCTTAATCATTCCTATTAATGAAGGAACCATAAGAGCCAGGGCAATAATCAAAATTACGAATCTGTTTTTAACTATTCCTTTTGCGATTTTCATAATTCTCTGTACTCCATTTCGTCATCTATTCTGTCTGAAAACTGATGTTTAACTATCTTCACTGTGGTGGCCATTGTTATGAAGCTCATAATTCCCTCTGCCATAATGCATATTCCAAGGAGTCTTACCAGCACCACTCCGTCAACGGAGTCAAAAATAAGTACCAGTCCGATGAGTCCTGTTATAATCGCCATGGCAAGTATCAGCCACCATCTTCCGATTCCGAACTCTTTGGAATCTACCGAAATCTGTATCTTAAACAGCGCATCCGCCAAAACTGCGATTCCAATTGTTATGCTCAAAAACTCCATGACGTTTTCGGTTCTTAATACCGCTATCACTCCGAGAGCAATTAGCAGAATTCCGAATGCCAGGTCATACTGGAACGCCAGTCTGAAAAGATCTTTTGAGAAATAACCCACCAGTTTAAAAGCGCCAAACACTATCATTGAATAACCCACAACCATTCCTATTGCTCTTCCGTACTCCGCCGGGTCAATAAGTAGAAGCACTCCAACCAGAAACAGGATAAGGGAAACTCCTATGCATCCAATCTTGGCTGTCTTCATGGGAACAACACTTCTCATAATCTCTCGCCTCCTTTTTACATTGTGAATGTTAACACTGATTTTTAAGCAGCAAAATGGACAGGTATTGAGAGAACGTTCAAATTTTGGGCACCCTCCGAACAATTGCAAAAAAATTAGGCAAACCATATCGGTTTGCCTAAAAATATAAAAATCTATTTGGTTTGCGCCGCTCTTTCTATTATCTCCTCAGGGATTCCTCTGCACAGTTCGCAGATTCTTGCCGCATCCTTGGGACGGTCCTCGTTAAGTCCGCCTCCTATCCAGTCAATAATCATTCCAAACAACAGGCACTTAACAAGTCTGACAGCTATCTCATGCTCCTCAGGGGGAATATCATAATCCTTAAATGCGGTGGATAAATAACTCCTTACTGTATGTTCACAGGCCTTCATAAGATAATCCTCAAACACATCCCTGTTTAATGAATTAAAAATATGAAGAACCGCTTTCTTATTATTTAATGTAAAAAGTGCCGCAACCCTTAATGCTTCATCCAAAGAATCGATGGTTGGATATTCATTAACCAGCTTCTCCGTCTCATCCAGCACAATCTCCTTTAGAAGGGATGGAATGTCCTGGAAATGATAATAGAATGAGTTTCTGTTGATACCGCAATCTTCCACGATATCCTTAACGCTGATTTTGCTAAGGGGCTTTTCTGTCAAAAGCTTAATGAACGATTCCTTAATCGCCTTCTGTGTAAAGTTGGGCATTTGCTTTCCTTCCTTGTTTTACTGTGAATCCATTATACCACAAAAAAGCCCCCGGGGAGGTTCCCCGAGGGCCTGCTATACTTTTATAATGTTTTAAGTCTCTCTCTGTACTCGGAAGCTTCCTTCTTATTTGCAAGGATGAAATGTTCTTCCTCGATTTCAATCCATTCAGGTTTATCAGAGGAATAATCATGAACGGACTCATCATATACAAGAACCTTCTTGTTCTGCTCCAGGTCGGGATTCGGCATTGGAATTGCAGAAAGAAGTGCCTGTGTATAAGGATGAAGAGGATGAGCAAACAGCTTCTCTGTAGGAGCAAGCTCAACAATCTTACCGTGCTCAATAACCGCAATTCTGTCTGAGATGAATCTCATAACAGAAAGGTCATGGGCAATAAACAGATATGTAAGGTTTCTCTCCTGCTGTAACTTGGAAAGAAGGTTAAGTACCTGCGCACGAATGGAAACATCAAGTGCTGAAATAGGCTCATCGGCGATGATGAAGCTGGGCTCCATAATGAGAGCTCTTGCAATACCGATACGCTGTCTCTGTCCACCTGAGAACTCGTGAGGGAAACGGCTTGCGAACTCAGGAAGAAGTCCTACGTCAAGGAGTGCCTTGTCAACTCTCTCCTGCTGTTCTTTTTCTGAAAGGCCCTTCTGAACGTTGATAAGACCTTCCTTAACAATATCGCTTACCTTAGCTCTGTCGTTAAGAGACGCCATAGGATCCTGGAATATCATCTGGATGTTATGGATAACGTCCTTATCAAGTTCTTTGGAAATCTTTCCGTTGATCTTCTGACCATTGAAAATAACTTCACCGCCACTTGTGGGGTACATTCTGATGATTGCACGTCCGATGGTGGTCTTACCTGAACCCGACTCACCTACAAGTCCGAAGGTTTCGCCCTTGTAGATGTTGAAGTTTACGCCCTTAACTGCTTCAAACAATGATTTGCCACGGCCGAATGACACGTGCAAATCCTTGACTTCCAATAAAATTTCTTTCTTATCAGCCACCTAAAACACCTCCCACTCTTTCCATATTCTTAATCATTTCAAGAACCTTGGGAGGTTCAATCTTGGGTGCTCTGGGATCAAGAAGCCAGGTCTTGGCTTTATGAGTAGGACTTACCTCAAAGTAAGGAGGTCTGTACTCGAAATCAACTGCCAAAGCATAGGGATTTCTGGGTGCAAAAGCGTCTCCCTTTACAGGAAGGAAAAGGTTCGGAGGAGTACCGTGAATGGAGCTTAACTCCTCTCCCTTAATTCCAAGCTGAGGAAGTGATGCCAGAAGCGCCCATGTGTAAGGATGCTTAGGCTCATAGAATATCTCTCTGCTTGTGCCTACTTCTATAATGTCACCTGCGTACATAACCGCAACCCTGTCAGCAACGTTGGCAACAACGCCAAGGTCGTGAGTGATATAAACGGTTGTAAGGTTATACTTCTTTTGCATGTTTCTGATGAGCTCGAGAATCTGCGCCTGAATGGTAACATCAAGTGCAGTTGTAGGCTCATCACAGATGAGAATCTTAGGATTACATGCAACTGCAATGGCAATTGCGACTCTCTGTCTCATACCGCCGGAGAACTCATGAGGATACTGTTTGTATCTTCTCTCAGGCTCTGTAATACCTACATCGGTAAGAATCTCGATTACTCTCTTCTTGCGTTCCTCTTTGTTAAGATTGCTGTGATAGCGGAGTGACTCCTCAATCTGCCAGCCTATGGTCTTAAGAGGGTTGAGACAGGTCATGGGATCCTGCATTACCATAGCGATTTCGCTACCGCAAATCTTCTCCCACTCCTTGTCGGTCTTGTATGTGGCCAAATCCTTGCCTTCATACATAATGTGACCGCTCTCAATGAAACCGTTCTTATCAAGAAGTCCCATACATGTCTTTGTAAGAACAGACTTACCGGATCCTGACTCACCTACTATGGCGAGACATTCTCCTTCATAAATATCAAGGCTTACTCCACGAATAGCGTGAAGAATCTGTCCTCTTAAAGAGAACTTGATATTCATATCCTGAATAGATAAAACTGCTTTCTTATTTTCCATCTCGTCACCCCCTTACATATGGTTCTTGGGGTCGGCAGCATCTGCAAATGCATTACCCACAAGATAGAAACAAACTGTGATAATGGAAAGCATGATTGCAGGGAAAAGCAGCTGATATCTCAAACTGGGAGACATCATAAGTGCACGTCCTGAATCAACCAGGTTTCCAAGTGAAGGAATGTCCAAAGGAACACCCAAGCCAATATATGTAAGGAATACTTCCGATGCTATAGCTCCGGGAATTGCAAGAGCCATCTGAAGCATGATAACGGATACCATGTGGGGAAGAAGGTTCTTGGTGATTACTCTCCATACAGGAGTTCCCAGACATCTGGAAGCCATATTAAATTCCTGGTCTCTTATAATAAGTACCTGGTTACGAATGAATCTTGCCATTCCAAGCCAGCCGGTTACGCACATGGCGATAATCAGTGTACGAATGGAAGGTCTCATAACGTATGATGCAAGAATCAGAATAATCGTTGTAGGAATGTTACTGATAACGTTGTAAAGCTCGGTAAAGAAGAAGTCCGTAGCTCTTACATATCCCCAGATCATTCCAAGGACGATTCCAACAAATGCCTGAATAATGGCAACTGTGAAACCAATGAACAATGAGTTCTTGGTACCTGCCCAGATTCTTGCCCACATATCCTGTCCGATGGCATTTGTACCAAACCAGAACTGCTCTCCGGGAGGCTCATTCATAATCTGCATGCCGGTAACAGGATCGTTGTTAATTAAGTTAGGATCATACTGACCGGGAAGGTAAGGCTGAATAAATGTAAAGAGCAAAATCACAAGGATAATTCCAAGCATTGCAACAGCCATCTTGTTCTGTCTAAAGGTTCTTACTGTACTTCCCCAGTATGAATAGCTTGAATATCCGGTCTTCTCTGCTGCAGCCTCATCAAGGGCATGAGGTACAAAGAGGTCCTCAGGGATATTCTTAATTTCTTCATCAGTGAGCTTGTCGCTCTTAAGTAAAGTATCTTTCTCAACAGAAAGCAGGGTATCAGCCAACTTTTCTGTCTTAGCATCTTTGATTGAAAACTTGAAGGAAAGCTTAGCCATTATCTTGAACCCTCCTTCTTTGTAAGGCTGATTCTGGGATCTACAAGTGCCATAAGAAGGTCACCTAACAGCAATCCGAAAATACCCAAAACCGCAAATATGATTACAAGTCCCTGAACCATGTTGTTATCCTGTCTCTTGATAACCTCAACAAGAAGTCCTCCCATTCCGGGAATTGAATAGAGTGACTCAACATAAATGGAACCTGCGATGGTAAGGAGCATGGAACCGGGAATAAACTGAACCATGGGAACTACAGCGTTACGGAAGACATGCTGTCTTGCAATTTTCGCTTTGGGAACGCCCTTAGCCTTTGCCATCTTGATATAATCTTTATTTTCTTCATCAACCATGTAACGACGAAGCCACATTGCATAACCTGCTATGGAAGGCAGAGCAAGTGAAAGAATCGGCAATATCATGGTGATGGGTTTGTCGTCATCATAAAGTAATCCAATCTTTAAAGCACTTGTGCCGTAAAGCTGAATCAACAGATAGTACACCGCACTCGGTACGGCTTGTATCAATATTATGTATAAGGTACCCAGTTTATCTGCGATACCATTCTTTTTCTTAGCCATAAGAATGCCGAGAAGCATTCCGAGAGGTAAAGAAACACCCATGGCCAAAAGGCCGAATTTAATAGAAATGGGAGCTTTCTTCTTTACAATCTTCGCAACCGGATATCCATCTCTGTAACGAGTGGATTTGCCAAGGTCTCCATGAAGAATTTGAACGTAGAAACGTCCAAGCTGTACGGGAACAGGATCATTCAACCCCATCTTTTCTAATTCATTATTTATCTGTGCCTCAGTCATTTGATCAAGCTGTGAAAAATAACCTTCCACAGGCATCAATCTTAACAATGAAAATACTACAGCAACAATTATTGCCAGACTGACCACGGATCTCGCAAGTCTCTTTGCGCAATACTTCAACATAGCGAATACCTATACCCTTTCTTCGCTTTTAGAACTCTTAAGAAAACTGCCTTGAGAGGTATAGCCTCCCAAGGCAGTAACCGTTTGGATCAAATCATTATCTAATCTTTAATTACTTCAAAGAAGCTGCCTGCTTCTCCTGCCAATCAGCATAAAGTGCCTGATACTGTTCGTTTGTAAGAGGCTCTTCAAGAACGTGCATGTATTTATATCTGCCGTCCTGACCTGTGATCTGCTCGAAAGGATTGGTTCTGGTTACGTGGTAACCAAATGTATCCTTAGCATAAGGGATAACAAATGCATGGTCGATAAGGAACTGCTCAGCCTCTGCGAATGCATCGTATCTCTCCTGGCTCTTTGTTGTGTAAGACTTAGCTGTATCAAGGAGCTCATAGTACTTGGTTACAAGTTCCTGAAGGTCCTTGTTGTCGTCAGACTTGGAACCGTCTCTCTCAACTGTAGGAAGCTGTCCTTCGTAAAGAACATCACCCATGAAGTTCCAGTTAGCGCCATCAACGAAAGCCTTAATCCATGAACAAGGGTCACCCTCGTTTGAACCGTTGTTTAACTTCATGAAGCCGTACTTACCTGCACGACGAACTTCTGATAAGAAGCCTGTGGAAGGACCTGCTTCAATTGTGCACTCGATGTAATCGGAACCAAGGAGTTCCTCGAGCTGCTGCTTAACAACCTGTACCTCTTTGTCCCAACCTGTTGTATTGGGGTTGTAAGGCATAAGCAGTTTTACAGGGAATGTAACACCTGCTGCTTCAAGCTCTTCTTTTGCTTTATCTCTGTATTCTTTAGCCTTGTCAGGATCGAAACCGTAGTTGTCACGACCTGTGATCTCCTTAAGTGCAGGAAGATCAACGTAATCTGTTCCGTTGATTGAACACCATGTTCTGGGTGTTACTGTTGTTGTAAGGAACTGATCAGGGTTGTAAGGATCGAGGCAAAGGTAAGCTTTACGACGATCAAGACCGAAGAAAAGTGACTTACGGAAATTCTCGTTGTTGATAGCCTTCATGTAGTTGTCAGGCTCGTACTCATCATCAAACTGAGGATTGTAGCAGAATGAATAGTAGTACATGTATGTGGTATCAGGAAGACCGGGGATAACGATATCCTTTGTATCATCAGCCTTCATCCACTCGTCGAGGATGTCTGTTCCGATATCAGCGTAATCAATCTCGCCACGCTTGAACATCTCGGGAGCAAGTGTTGCAGCCTCGGCATTGTACTTCATGATAATCTTCTGAATGTGTACGTTATCAAGATCCCAGTAGTTGGGGTTGATCTCGTATACTCTCTGCTCCTGGGGCTCGAATGTGGTCATGATGTAAGGTCCGCAGTAGTAAATGGACTCGTTATCCATACCATAATCTTCACCCATCTCAAGGAAGTAATCTGTGGGAACAGGGAAAATATTGAAAGTATTGATGAAATAAGGAATTACATCTGCAAGTGTAACCTTGATTGTGTAATCATCGATTACTTCGAATCCCAATGTGCTGATGTCCTTGTTGGGATCTTCAGGATCAATGAGTTCCTTATAGTTCTTGAGAAGTAATAAGCTGGAATCTGTAACACCGTTCTCAGGATCACAGCAGTACTCTACTGCAGTCTGGAAATCCTTCGCAGTGATAGGTCCCATGTCGTTTCCTTCAACGTCTGACCAAACAAGGTCTTTGCGAAGATGGAATGTGTACTCTGAACCGTCAGCGCTTACATCCCAGCTCTCAGCCATATCGGGCTGAATGTTGCCGTAGCAGTCTCTGCATACTAAAGCTGAGATACAGTTTGAAATACCCTGCCATGAAACAGCAGTACCCTCACCGCCGTATGTTCTGAGTGTTGACATCTCTGCGCCATATACAAGACGAAGTGTCTGATCTTCAGCATACTTGATGCCAAAAGGACCTTCGTTGCTGTCTGCGGCAGGTGCCTCGGTAGCTTCGGAAGTTGCTTCTGCTGTCTGTGAGTCCGATGTGTCAGCGGGCTTGGTGTCAGCAGTCTTGTCACCACATGCTGTAAGGCCAAGTACCATAACTGTACTTAACGCAAGGGCAAGCAAGCTTTTTAATGCTTTGTTACCTTTAAACATAATAATCCTCCATTCTTTTAATCGAATCTCTTCGATTTACTTTCGACATATTAAATTTTACCAAAGTAAAGTGTGTTTGTAAAGAAAAAATTGTTGGTTTTATTGACAAATTTTGAAACTTTATTTTAAAATTATGTCCGAAACAGTTTTAAAATCAGGTTTGCTCTGATATAATTAGGCTAACTTGCACAATGTATAGGAGGGTTCTATGAAACCATTTGAAAAATCAGTTGCTTACATAGAAAGCTGCGTGGAACGAGGCGACGTTTGCTCTGCCGCCCTGGCCATCGGTATTGGCGAGAAAACTTATATTAAAAGATGCTTCGGCAACACTTCTTTTACACCTGAAGCAGTTCCCGTAAATGAAACTACCATTTACGATATGGCATCGGTGTCCAAAATCCTTTCAACCACAATGATTGCTCTCAGATTAATCTCCCAAGGTGTAATTGATTTGGCAGATACATTGGAGAGACATTTTGGAAGCGACATTCCCGATGATAAAAAAGGAATCCAGATTTACCATCTTATGACTCACACCGGCGGTTTCGTTGATCACATGTGGATTGAGAAGAAAACCGACGATCCGGGGAAGGCTTTGGATGTTATTCTGGCGGAGCCCCTTGCATATGCTCCCGGCACTGACGTTAAATACAGCTGCATCGGATACATCGTTTTGGGTCTTTTAATCGAGAAGGTAACCGGCAAAACTCTTGATGTGCTTGCCAAAGAAGAAGTCTTCGATCCTTTGGAAATGACATCGACGGGATACCATCCTCTTGATAAACCTATTAATAAAGAAAACACATGCTACACCGAGAAGAATCACCTCACAGGCGAATGGCTCGTAGGCGAAGTTCATGACGAGAACGCTTACTTCTTAAACGGTGTTGCCGGAAACGCAGGTATTTTTTCAAACCTCAATGATATGATACGTTTCGCCAAGATGCTTGCAGGTCACGGCACATTGGAGGGAAAGAAATACATTCCCCGCTGTATATTTGACACAGCCATTCAGTGTTACACAGAAGGACTTGAAGACAGAAGAGGCTTAGGCTTCCATCTTGCCGGCGGTTTCTACTCCATGTCCGGTCAGTTCTTCTCACAGAAAGGCTTTGGTCATAACGGATTTACAGGCCCTCACGTCTTCGTTGATCCCGACACCGGACTTTGGGTGACAATGTTAACAAACAGAGTTCATCCAACAAGAGAGAATTGCAACCACTTGAGAATGAGAAGAATTCTCCACACTCTTCTCACCATCGAGTTCGAAGAATTTAATAACCAATAAATAAACATAAAAGGAGTGTCTAGCGACACTCCTTTGTTAGTCTTATCTTAGTCTTCAATATAGCCATCTGAGTCTTGCAGTCGGTGATTTCACCGTTCATGACACCATCTACAAGTTCATCAAGAGGCACCTCGTATATATCGAGGAACTCGTCTTCATCCAAATCTCTCTCGCCCTTCTTAAGCTTTCTGGCGATGTAAACATGAATGAGTTCATCGGAATAAGCAGGCGCGGGATAGAACACTCCAAGGTGAATCCACTCATCCGCAGTATAGCCTGTCTCTTCTCGAAGCTCTCTCTGCGCTGCCAATAGAGGATCCTCGCTCTTACTGTCAAGCTTTCCTGCCGGAATTTCTGTGATAACCTTATCAATCGGGTATCTGAACTGTCTCTCAACAATTACCTTGCCGTCATCCGTCATGGGTACGATACAAACGGCACCCACATGTCTTATCAGTTCCCTGCTGGCTTCATTTCCATTGGGGCAGATAACGGTATCGTCGATAACGTGAAGAATTCGCCCGTCAAATATTTCCTTGGTGGACTTCCACTCTTCTCTGAGCTTCTTGTCTTCGTCCTTAACGTTTATATCAAACAAAACACTCATTACTTAAACAACTCTTTCAAAATTTCTTCCGGAGTCATATTGTCAAATCCATCGGGGTCCGAAACCACTTTTCTGTCCCATCTGTACTGGCTGTACTCCTTGAGATACTCAACCTTTCTCATACACATGTTGGGATATCTCTTCATAATGTCGGGATAATGCTTTGTCATGTACTCTTTGGCAAGTTTAACCGCTTCACTGTCCTCCTTACCATCGGGAGTAACGGTTCCGCAGAATGAAGGTGCCGGAGGTGATGCATGTAAAAGAAGTACACTGCCGTCTCCGCATCTTCCAATACTAAAATATACATGACCATTCTTAGTCATAACATCTCCGGGACGATAATTCTTAATGTCCTCGGGAGCTACTGTCTCTCCGCCAAAAAGCTTCTCGTAATTCTCAGCCATTATTCCGCTGGGAAAAACGTAACCGGTCTCAGAATAAGCACTTCCGAATACCTGGAAGCATGAAAAACCAACTAAACCGGTACAGTCAATGCCCTCATGCACCTGGAATCTGTATTTGTCAAAATCGTAGGTCTCGTCTTTGGAGTCATAAAACTTCTTCCACTCCGGACTGATTCCAAATGACATGGCTTCAACGCCGGCTCCTGTGTCGGCTTCGTTCCATGCGCCGCCAAATACATAAAGAGTGCTGCCTAAAGGAAGCATTGCAGCTTTAAGTAATTCTTTTATTGTTGTTGTCTTTCCGGCCATAACATTCCCACCTGGTGAAATAATATTTTGTCTTATATACTCCACACCGAAACTTATTATAACATCTAAATAGGAAATTAGATATATAAATTTTTTGATTTGATATAGCATTTTTTACTAATCAATATATATAATATTCATGTACTCGGAGGTTGTAACTTATGATTTCCTATATAGACATGCACTGTGATACCCTTGCGGAAGCCGTAGAACTGGGCAGGGATAAAATAATACATTTTAACGACAGAGCCATCGACGTTGTCCGTCTTGAGGAAGGACACTGTGAGGCTCAGTTTTTTGCTGCGTACATAGATCAGGATAAGAGCAAGGACCCTTATGAAGATTACATGGCAATGCGTCAGGTTCTTTTAAACACAGTTGCTCATTCCCGTAATTTGAAATTTACAAATAACTACAGCGAATTAAGCAAGAACTTTGCCGCAGGCAAAATCTCCGCTTTCTTAACCATTGAAAACGGGTGCCTTGTGGAAGGTAGAATGGAAAGGCTTAAGAAGCTAAAGAAGCAGGGGGTAAGTCTTATTACCCTCACCTGGAATCAAGCTAACTGTTTTGGATTTCCTCACTCTTCCGATTCCGCAGAAATGGCCAAAGGACTTACGGACTTTGGCAAGGAAGCAATTGAAGAGATGAACGGTCTCGGAATAATAGTTGATGTGTCTCACCTATCCGATGGCGGCTTTTGGGATGTGGCAAACATCTCAAAGAAGCCCTTTGTTGCTTCCCACTCCAATTGCAGAAACATCGCTCCTCACACAAGGAACCTGACAGATGAAATGATCAAAGCCATCGCAGAAAAAGGTGGAGTTATCGGTCTTAATTTTGCCGCCGATTTCCTCAATCCGGATTTGTCCCATGAAAAATCCACCGTAGATAAGCTGTTTTTACATGCAAAACATATTATTGAAGTGGGTGGAATTGAATCCATAGGAATAGGAACCGACTTTGACGGAATTACCTGCAAGCTTGAAATTCCTTCATGTGACAAAATGCCTCTTCTGTTTGAAGAATTTGAAAAGAGAGGCATGAACCACGCCTCTCTTGAATATCTTGCATATAAAAATGTTGAAAGAGTAATTAAAGACTGTCTCTAGACATAAGATACAATCTTGTCATAGAGTTGCTTCGGAGTGAATGGCTTACATATGTGGTCATTCATTCCTGCGTTTAATGCCTCTTCTTTCTCAGAATCAAATACACTTGCCGTCAGCGCAATAATGGGCACTTTGGAGCTTGTTTTATTTGAAAGCTTCCTGATTCTCTTGGTTGCCTCATATCCGTCCATCTCGGGCATCTGAATATCCATAAGCACCAGATCAAATCCCTTAAGAGGTGACTTCTCCATCATCTCAAGAGCTTCAACTCCGTCGTGAGCACGCATCATCTCAACGCCCCAATCCTTAAGGAATGCTCCTGTAACCATGGCATTGGCTTCTGTATCCTCAACAAGAAGAATTCTCTTTCCTTCAAGCTTCGTCTTTGAAGGCTTGCTTTCCTCAGGTTCCTCTTTCTTGCCCATGGTATCAAGGCCAACCTTTTTGGCCATGTCATTGGTGGATGAGATAACCTGGTTAAGAAGTTTCTTAATGGCACGGTCCTGCTTCTTAAGAATAACATTATCGTCCCTTGGTGAAACCAAATCAATAACATTATTCATAACAAGAGTCATATTCTCGCAGGCGTCGGTGGCCATTCTGAGGTAATAATCCTTATCTTCAGTCTTGGAAGAATCCTTGGCAAGATTAAGAAAGCCCATAATCGAGTTCAGAGGAGTTCTTATATCGTGGGATAACTGGATAATAAGATTATTTCTCTCATCCTCACTGCTTCTTATGGTATCAATAGTGCTCTCAAGCTCTTTCTGCTGTCTCTCAATATCCTGATAAAAAGGCTCCACGCAGTGAATACCTGCAATAAAGTTATTGCTGGTTTCGAAATCCTGAGCACGTACAAATCTGGTCTGGTAGTGCAGCATCTTATCGTCAACAACCATTCTGTAGTTGCAGACAAATGATTCGTGCTTCTTAAGCATATCCGTAACATATTGTTTGGATATGGACTTCTTAAAGGATTCTATATCATCAGGATGCACCAATAATTTGTGCATCTCAGAAAGTTCATCGGAAAAGCAATTGGAGAAGCCTTCCATTAATTCAATGGCTTCATCGCCTACATCGGCAACATTCTCCGCATAAGAATACAAAACCTCACCGGTATCAAGATTTGAAAGGAAAACGGCATCATATTCGTTTGAGAGTACATTGATAATGCTCTGTCTCTCAATGATTTCTCTTTGACTCTTCTCTTCTCTTTCCTTCTCGGCATCAATAACTCTTATGAAGAAAATAGCCACAACCTCAGAGCGATGTAATTCTCTTACAAAGCAAGCTGTCGTTTGAACCCAGTGAAGTCCACCATTTGCATCTTTGATTCTGTGGTCCAGGGACACAACTTTCTCACCTGTCTCCGCAGTCTTAAGAAGAGCATCACGCTTAAAAAGCTTGATGAAGTTTAATCTTTGGTTGGCATCGGGAATGCTTTTTTGGGCCTTGTCAAAAAGCTCTTCATAAACACCTTGCGGCTCGACAATTGCTCCAAAGATGTCTTCGTTTCTCACATAATCAAACTCATTTTTTGTGAGATTAACAATAATAGCACTGGCGAAAATATCCCCCACTGCCTCAATACAATATTTTAAGTTTAAGTTGCTTTCTGTGTCGGGAAGAATGTCTGCCACATCAACCTGAAACAGATCTGCCAATTCAACAATTCGGAAGATATCAGGTAAGCTTTTACCGCCTTCCCACTTAGCAACTGCCTGTCTGGATATGCCACAACGCTCGGCAAGTTCCTCCTGAGTCCATCCTTTATCCTTACGTAGAGAAGTAAGTTTCAATGCGAACTCATCCTGCATCATCTCACCGGTGTACATCTATTCCCTATACCCCCTATATAAGTTTTTTGTTGTATATTTATATAATAAAAGAAATTATTTTCATATTCAACCAAAAAAGCAACTAAAAGTAGATTTTTACTTTTGACATCATATATATGGTATGATACTATGATTGTGGTAGTTGAAATGCTTTTTAAGCATACTCCATTATATTTTCCCATCGAAAAAGTCGTGCTCCCCCTCTACCCTAACACACACGACTTTTTCTCCCCCCTTCCATAAAGAAAGAGAGAAAGGCCCGATCTGACGATCGGGTCTTTTGCTATAGTTTTTTAGAATTTAATTGTTATAAGTGTTCCCGCTTCAGGTTTCGAAGATACTTCTATGTCATGCTCAAGTCGCAGGCATAGTTTTCTGCAAAGATACAATCCGATTCCTGTGGATTGTTTACCTATCCTTCCGTTATATCCCGTGAATCCTTTTTCAAATACTCTGTCTATGTCTGCAGTCCTTATTCCTATACCGTTATCCTGTATGTTAAGACATGTTTTGCCTTCATCAACAGAGGTGTAAAACGAAAGATTTAACTTAACATCCGGTTTGGAATATTTAATGGAGTTGTCAATAAGCTGACCCAGGATAAAAGACAACCACTTGGCATCTGAAAGAACCTCAGCAGAGGAATCCAGGTTTTCAAGATCAACCTGGGCTCCCATTGAAATAAGGGATTTCTTCCTTTCAACGATGTTCATTTTGACAATCTCTGAAAGATTAACCTTTTTGATTAAATAATCCTTCTCGACAGCCTCACTTCTGGCATAGAAAAGTGCCTGCTCAACATAGGAATTGATTCTCTTTATCTCATCCTCCATTCCACTGTCCTTAAGAGGAATTTCCGGATGATTTTCAAGAATCATTTTCCCCGTGGCAAGAGGGATTTTAACCTCGTGAACCCAGGCTTGGATGTATTCCTTATACTCTTCATTCTGCCTTCTGTAATCAGCCACCTTATCCGCCATGGAATTCTCCATTCTCCGGATAATCAGTTCAATAAGTCGTTCTTCCTGAGAGGAAGGTTTTCCAACCACTTCCCCCGCCAGATACTTATCATCCATTTCCTCAATATTGTTAAGGATTTCGGCAAGGAAATTACGTTGTCTCCTGTAATCTATATAGGTGCCAAGTATTGTGCAGGAAAGCACTGCAACCGCCACATAGATTGCAAGATAGAAGGATCCCTTTATGGTAAAGAGAAATATGTTGATTGTAAGAATCAGAAAGGCACTGATGCCAAGCCATAGGCCATGCTCTCTTAGATACTTAAAATATGTCATCTGAATAAATACCCCATGCCCCTCTTGGTAACTATAGCATCTTTAATTCCTATCTCTTCAAGCTTGCCTTTAAGCCTTGTCATATTTACCGTCAGAGTATTGTCATCGACGAAAGACTGGTTATCCCAAAGGAGATTCATTATCTCCTCTCTGGTTACAACTTCGCCCTTATTATCCGTAAGAATCTTTAATATCTGAATTTCATTTTTGGACAGTTCAAGGCTGCCTTCGGGTCCTGTAATCTTTCCCTTTGGCAGCATTGCAGACATGATTGCTCCGCTTTCAAGCTTAATCTCGGTTACATCGTCGGCCTTGTCGTCTCTTTTTAACCTTTCCAGTATTCTTTCCATTCTGGCAAGAAGAATCTGAGTGTTGAAAGGTTTGGGAACGAAGTCGTCAGCCCCGTTGGTTATACTCATTAACTCGGTCATTTCAGAGTCGTCCCCTGTAATCATGATTATGGGAACAGACGATTTTTTCCTGAAGTTCTTGCAAAGATGAACCCCGTTAATTCCCGGAAGTCCAATATCAAGTAAGAGCAGGTCTAAATCCTCGCCGATTACGGTATCAATAAGTTTAGCCTCATCCATACCCGCATACTCGTCCGGTGAAATATACCTGCCCTCATATCCGTTTGTTTCAAGAAAATATTTAAGTTCCGAGCCTAATTTAATATCATCTTCAAGGATTCCTATTTTTTTCATATCCCTATAATATCAAATTCTGCCTGTAATTCAAATTACTTATCCCAAATCTCGGTGGGATTAACCTCGTAGTAAAGAATCATGGCATCATACATGTCATTAGGTGCGAAATATATCTGATAGTTTCTCTTCATTAATTCAAATCCCTTAGCGTAGTACTCGCCCACACTTCCCGTAGGGATTTTGTCATAAACATATTTATATAAATCACTGCCCTCATCTACTTTGGAAAAATCCAAATATCCACCCTTAAGCTCATTGTCCTTCATATTGTAAGCCAGAGGGTCATCGGAACAAAGGTCCACAACAATTCGTCCGTCTGTGTTGGGAAGGTTTACATGGGTGTTGTAGAAATCTGTTCCTACCGCGAAATATGCATCACCATATTTATCATACAAATCCTTGCCAAGGAATGTGAAATTGGATGACTGGTTTTTGGTCATATGTCCATTGTGACAAGAAATTACTACTTCAGAACCATACTCCTCTTCCTCAAAGGCGAGAATCTTCTCAACTATCTCCTGCATCTTATTGTCTCTGTATTTGTTGTCATTGGCCTTGGTCTCGAAGGTCTCAATATAATACTTAAGACAATCCGCAGCAATGCTTGCCTTGAAGAATCTTTCCTTACCAACCGCTGCCTCAAAGGTCTCCTTGTTGTCATTAAGATCCTTTGCCAGAGACTCGGCATAAGCAATTATCTCATCAATTCTTGCTGTATCGTATTCCCACTCTTCGGTTCCGTATAAATCATCAAGCTTTGAAGATACCTCATCCAGCTTGTCGGGAGCGGCATCCTTATAAAGAGCTTTGATAATCTCAATGTTGCTTAAGCATCTTTGGATATCCATGCCATAAAGACGAACCTTGTCAGAATCTGCTGCTCCTGCATTCATCTCATGCATGGTATGGATAAGGTTCATCATGTTGTCCGTTCTGTATAAACCGTATCCAAGGAGCTTTGTAAGCTCTCTCTCGTCGCCTTCACCGCCGTTAATGTAATCATTGACTATAGCACAGCCGCCGAAGTCGCCTTCAAGAATCAAGGCATTAAAATTTGTTCCGTCAGATACTGTTTTAAAGAAGTCAGCTTTCAAATCCTGGAACTCGCTGTTTCCATGGGTTGCTTCTCCAAGAGCCACAATTCTTGTACCCTCGGGAATTTCGATTGCATCAAGGCTAGTCACATAATTTCCAAAATCCTTAATCTCTGTAACGCCTTTTCCACTGCCACCGCATCCGGTAAACGCCATGCAGGCCATTGCAAGTGCAAGAACACCTGCCATAAGTTTTGTTTTTCTCATATCTATATACTCCTCCAAATATATTTTAATCCAGATTAATAACGTGCTTACAGTTAACGTAAGTCGTAATAAAATATCCTCCATATACTACCACCATGATTATAACGGTAAACAATAATCCGCCGCTAACCTTTATAAAGCCAAGAGCACGAAATAGTTCCTTTAGATAAAGAGCTCCGAAATATGTGTGAAGCGTAGCCAAGAGTAAAGGAAGCAGGAAGTTAAGAAGCACCTGAACAAAAAGCGCTCTTCTTTGCATATGCTTCGTTACACCGATTCTTGAAAGAATCTCGTATTTCTTAACGGAATCAATACTGTCAGAAAGAATTCGTAATGCAAGAATTGCCGCACATGCCATAATAAACACGATTCCGATATAAAGCACAATAAAGACAACCATTACTGTGGTTCCTGTACTTGTATCAACAACAGCGTTCTTTGTGGTCATATAAACGCTTCCGACTACGTCTCCGTCCTCATCTATTTCAATCCCAAGCTTATCCTCAAGGATATCGTCAACCTCAAGTCTGTCTGCTCTGTCCTTTACCTTATAGTCGGCCGCCAGTAAATAAGCTCCGGCTGTAAAACCATTTTCTTCGCAAATTACTTCATCGGGAAAAATAACAACACCCAAATTTGCTCCGATACCGGAAAGCATCATAAATTCTTCTCTGGCTGCACTCTCGGCAGGATAATAATCAATACCGCTTATGGTCACGAAATTGTTATCCGCCATGGCCTTATTGGAGAATTGATTTAAGAGTTCAAAGTCTGAAATAATAACATACTGGTTTCCCTCAAGTTTAACTTCCTCTCGTCCAAACTTTCTTTCGAGTATGTTGTAATCCGAAACCTTCATGACTCCCTCAGGGCTGCCCCATTTTGCCAGCCTGAACATCTGCTTAGCCTCATCGAGATAATTTCCCGCAAGAGTCCCCATGGTTACCTGATCTCCATAGTAAATCGGAATCTCAAAATAATCTTCTGCCCATTCGTCGACTTTATAACCGTTCCTGTCAAGAATATCTGTAACCTTTTCATCCTGGGATTTAACCGTCACATCTACAGGAGTTGCCCCTTTCCCAAGTCTCTCATTTATGTAATTCCTGAATGAGAATCCTGTGGAAAAAGCCACAAGTGCTACGAAAAGCAGAAGGCAAATTAATGCCATTGACAAAGATGAGCTGTTTACGTTTTTACAAAACTGTCTTGTTATAAATGCATTCAGACCACGGGAATAGTTCTTCTTGAATTTCCTTATTACGTCAAAAATAAAGCCGGCCAATGACCAAAAGAACGTAAAGGTCGATATCATGCCAATAAAACCACAGGCTATAAACTCGTCTTTGGTGACTTTGGAACCGTAAAATCCGACTCTAACGCATGCATAACCAAGGGCAGCTACAGAAAGAACGAAAATAACAATTGATACCACCCTGTTTTTGATTTTTATCTTTTCCAGCTTTTTATCCGCGTTTAGAAGGTCAATAAGCTTATACTTAGAAACTGTGGCTGTGTTGAAAATCAAAACTGCCAAAAACATTACAGCAAAGTTTATCACGGTCTTTATAAGCGCAGACATGGAAAATGTGAATCTGTATCCCGACAAATCAAGTTCAAACATCTTCCCGATTATTATTGAAAGAAACTGTGAACCAAAGATTCCTAAAAATATACCGATTCCAAGTGAAATCACTCCGACAATGCATGTCTCTCCCACCAAAATTTTGGATACCTTCTTTTTCCCCATGCCAAGAAGCATGTATAAGCCAAACTCATTCTTTCTTCTCTTGATGAGGAAGTTATTGGCATAAACCATAAGAAGGCCAAGTACAATAGCCACCGCCACAGACACGACTTCGATAAGTGTTACCAAAAGGGATATTGTGTCGTTGGTGGATCTTGAAATGGACTTCATGGCTTCCTGACCGCCTATGGAGTTAAACATATAAAAAATGGCCACGCCAAGAATCAACGTCAGAAAATATACAGCATAATCTTTCCTGCTCTTTTTTATATTCTTTAAAGCTATGCTAAATGAGTTCATTCATGTCTCCTCCCAGCACGCTTGTAACCTCTATAATTTTCTCAAAGAAATCTTTTCTTGATTCGTTCTCATCTTTTACGAGTTCGGAGAAAATTTTTCCGTCTTTGATAAAGATGATTCTTGATGCATAGCTTGCAGAAAAGGCATCATGTGTAACCATGAGAATTGTTGAATTGAGTTCTTCGTTAAGCTTCTTTAAGCTCTCCATAAGTGCCTTTGATGATTTTGAATCAAGGGCTCCTGTGGGCTCGTCAGCAAGCACAAGGCTGGGCTTTGTAACCACCGCTCTGGCGGCCGCAACTCGTTGCTTCTGTCCTCCCGACATCTGTGATGGAAATTTCTCAAGGACCTGTTCTATATCAAGAGTGACTGCAATCTCTTTAACCCTTTTCTCAATTTCGTCAACCTTAACATTCTGAATAGAAAGTGCAAGTGCAATGTTCTCGAAAGCCGTCATATTATCAAGGAGATTAAAGTCCTGGAAAATAAAGCCAAGATAGTCTCTTCTGAAGGCATCCAACTTGTTTCCCTTTAAAGTGCTTAAATCTTCACCGTTAATCAAAACCTTTCCGGCGGAAAGATTATCAATTGTTGAAATACAGTTTAAAAGTGTGGTTTTACCACTTCCGCTGGCACCCATTATTCCGAGAAATTCTCCTTCGTTGACGGTAAAACTGACATCATTTAATGCCTTTGTGATATTTCCCTTTTCACCGTAGTATTTCTCGGCATTGATTACCTCTAGTACTTTTCCCATTTTCCCATTCCTTTCTTTAATTCACTCCTCCCATCTTATCAAAGGATGTATGCGGTTACCATTTAATATCCTTACATCTTTCTTACAGTTTTGTAAGGTTTACACCAGTTTGGTGTTTTTATGCACAAAAAAGGACGGTATACACCGTCCTTTAATTCAATATAAATCATTTACCCTGTTCAGCCCCCATGAAGCCCTTCATGGGATTAACCCTCTTGGCAACTTCATAGATATCGTCCATAGAGTTTGCCATGTACTCTTTAAGCTGATCAATCTCTTCATCGGTAAAACCGTCATTGCTTAGAAGCTTGATTTCCGGCACCTCAAACTCAGCTGACTTCCTGCCATCCTGAAACATTACATAGATGGCTTTCTTGTCATCTTTTCTGGTCATTGAAGAAACGCTCATTCTTATTTCGTTATTCATGCCAAACCCTCTTGGCCCTATTCCACCGTTACACTCTTTGCAAGGTTTCTGGGCTTATCCACGTCAAGTCCTTTGGAAACAGAAATGTAGTAACCGAGTAACTGCAAGGGTACGATTGCAAGGCTTCCGATAAAGTGCTCGTCAACCTTGGGAACATATACGGAGAAGTTAACGCTGTCTTCAACGTCGTACTTGCCATATGCCGTAACACCCATTAAATATGCACCCCTACTTTTACATTCTAACATATTGCTGAGAGTTTTTTCATATAAATCACTCTGGGTGAGAAGACCGATTACAAGAGTGCCATCCTCAATAAGTGAAATGGTGCCGTGTTTAAGCTCACCGGCAGCATATCCTTCCGAATGGATGTAACTTATCTCCTTCATCTTAAGAGAGCCCTCAAGACCAATGGCGTAATCAATTCCTCTTCCGATAAAGAAAACATCCTTGGCATTGGCATACTTTGCAGCGAACCACTGAATACGCTCCTTATCCTCAAGAGTTTTATTTATCTTCTCGGGAAGTGAATTTAATTCATCAATATATGTTTCGTATTCCTCAAGTCCACTTCTAATACGTCCAAATTCAAGGGCAAGAAGGAATGTAGCCACCAGCTGGCAACTGTATGCCTTTGTTGTTGCAACTGAAATTTCAGGACCTGCAACCGTGTACATTACATAGTCGGCTTCCCTTGCTATGGAGCTTCCGATTACATTGACTATAGCTAAAGTTTTGAGGCCCTTCTCTTTTGCTATGCGAAGAGCAGCCAATGAATCTGCTGTTTCACCCGACTGGGAAATGATAACCACCAAATCCTTGGTGTTAAGTTTAGCCTTGGAATATCTGAACTCAGAAGCAAGGCTTACACTTACGGGGATGTCCGCAAGATCTTCGAATACGTACTTCGCCTGCATTCCAACATGCCATGCGGATCCGCAAGCCACAAAATGAATGCCCTCAAAGCTCTTAATCTCTTCTTCCTTGATTCCCACTTCGCTAAGGTCGATCTTCTTATCTTCCTTAACGTACTTATGAAGGGTATCCTCAACTGCCTTGGGCTGTTCATGAATCTCCTTCATCATGAAATGCTCAAAGCCGCCCTTTTCAGCTGCCTCGGCATCCCAGTTAATCTCTGTAAGTTCCTTTGTAATCACATCACCGTCAAGATTGTAGAATACGGCTTCTCCGGCGCTTAATTCTGCCATCTCAAGGTTTCCGATGTAATATACATTTCTTGTATGATTAAGAATTGCAGGAACATCAGAAGCTATAAATGTTTCATTCTTATTCACCCCGATAATCATGGGTGAATCTTTTCTTGCTACGAATATCTTTTCAGGGATATCCTTAAACATTACAGCAAGGGCATATGAACCTCTTACTCTGACAATAGTCTTGGCAAGAGCATCGATAGGCCCGATGTTGTACTTCTTGTAGTAGTAATCTACAAGTTTGATAAGTACCTCTGTATCTGTCTGTGAGTAAAACTTATAGTTGTGTCTCTCAAGTTTTGCCTTCAGTTCCTGGAAGTTTTCGATGATTCCGTTATGAACGCCAACCACCTCTGACTCAACAGGACCTGAACCGGAGTTGGTACAGTTACCTGATACATGAGGATGTGCATTAATCTGGCTGGGCGCACCATGAGTTGCCCAACGTGTATGTCCTATTCCGCAATTTCCCTTTACAGCTTTACCGTTGTCGGTTTTCTCAATAAGATTCTTGATCTTACCGATGGTCTTTACTACTTCAGCAGGGTTCTCCTTATTTCGTACTGCTATTCCGGCGGAATCGTATCCCCTATACTCAAGTTTGGTGAGGCCTTCAATAAGCATGCCTGCAGCCTGCTTATCGCCTACGTATCCAACTATTCCACACATAGATTATCCCTTTCTGAATATCTTATTTTACCCAATGTATATTTTCCAATAAATATGCATCAAAATAGGTGCAAAGAGGGGCCGGATGTGCAGTTGGGGGACTGTCGTGTCTTGGCATGCGTAGTGTGCCAAGCAGGACTGTCCCCAAATTGCACGTCCGGCCCCTCTTTTTATTTCGTTTTCTTCACACTAAACCCAAATTTTCCAAGTTTATCTCCCAGGGTAAAATACTCACCATGGGAATAGGCAATAAGGTCTGCGGCATCCAGGTCAAACTTTCCGGATTCATCCATGTATTTGTCGTCAACGGTAACCGCTGTTACTTCTGCAACAAACATATCGTGGCTTCCCAGTTCAACTATATCCTTAACCTTGCATTCAATGCTTACAGGGCTCTCTTCTATGCCGGGAGCTTTGACGGTAACGGATTTCGATGGCGTAAGCCCCATCTCTTTATATTTATCAAAATCCTTGCCCGACTTAACGCCACACCAGTCACAGGCTCTTGCCAGTTCTCTGTTTGTGAGATTAACAACGAACTCTCCCGTCTCTTTGATGATATCGTAGGAATATCTGCTTTTTCTCACTGAGATTGTAAGCATAACAGGGTCTGAACAAACATTGCCAACCCAGGCTAAGGTTATGATATTGGGCTTCTCACCTTCCCTTCCGCAGCTGACCATAACAGCCGGAACAGGATAAAGCATGTTGCCCGGTTTCCAAACTTCTCTTCCCAAAATAAAACTCCTTACTCTACAGAATTAATGAGAGCAAAAATCTCATCCTTAATCTTCTTGTTGGTTTCAAGAGCATTCTCTCTCGAATCACGGTTTGAATAGAAATAGAACTTAATCTTAGGCTCAGTGCCTGAAGGTCTGATGGCAAACCATGAACCGTTATCAAGGAAAAGTCTGATTGCATTCTGGGGAGGAATATCCTCATATCCGTTAATGTAGTCAATAACCTTCTCTACCTTGGCTCCGGCAACATCAGAAGGAATATTCTCTCTGAACCACTTCATCATTCTCTGGATTCTCTGAGCTCCGGGAATTCCCTCAAGAACAATATTGGGCTCATCCTCTGCAAAGTATCCGTACTTCGCGTAAATCTCCTGAAGTACATCCCAAAGAGTCTTGCCCTCTTTGCGATAATATGCGGCAGCCTCGGCAACCATCATGCCCGCGCTGATACCGTCTTTATCTCTGATATCCTCACAAATTGCATAGCCCACAGACTCCTCATATCCGAAGAGATATTTAAGCCCATGCTCGTGAAGATAAGGAATCTTACCGCAGATATTCTTAAAACCTGTAAGGGTCTCAAACATCTCAACGCCATATGCCTTGGCCATAATGGTTGAAAGAGTTGATGTAACAATGGACTTAACCATTGCACCGTTTTTCGGCAATGTGCCTGCGCTCTTATGCCCCTCAAGGATATAGTTTACGAGCAAATATCCTGTCTGGTTTCCGTTAAGAGGAATGTAATTACCGTCGTTATCTCTTATTTCGATAGCAAATCTGTCAGAGTCGGGGTCTGTAGCCATAAGAAGCTCTGCGCCAAACTTTCTTCCGTACTCTTCGCTTAACTTAAAGGCCTTGGGGTCCTCAGGATTGGGATATCCTACTGTGGTAAAATCAGGATCCGGGTTCTCCTGTTCCGGAACAATTGTCCAGTTTGTGAAGCCTCTATCGTTAAGCATCTGTCTGAAGGGTATTGAACCGCATCCGTTGAGAGGTGTGTAAACAAGGGGAATCGCAAGATCCAGCTCATCTCCCTCGTGGATTGCGAGAGATTCAATCTTATCAAGATAAGCTCTGTCATACTCTTCGCCTAAAACTATAATCTTTCCGCTCTTAACACCTTCATTGAAATCTGATGTTTTAATTCCGTTCCAGATATCAACAGCATTGATGCACGCTGTCATTCCGTCAGCTATCTCTGATGAAACCTGACATCCGTCATCCCAGTATGCCTTGTAGCCGTTGTACTCTTTGGGGTTGTGGCTAGCGGTAATGTTAATTCCTGATGTGGTTCCGAGTTTTCTTATCATAAATGCCAACTCGGGAGTAGGTCTTAAATCAGGGAATACGTACGCCTTAATTCCGTTTGCTGCAAAGATTCCCGCGGCAAACTGTGAAAACTCCTTGGAGAAATGTCTGGGGTCATGGGCGATAATAAGGCCCTTGTCACATGCCTCTTTACCCTTTGAAACTATGAAATCCGCAATACCCTGGGAAGCCTTACCCACGGTATAGAAATTCATTCTGTTGGTTCCCGCACCGACTTTACCCCTGAGTCCTGCAGTTCCGAAAGACAAATCCTGATAGAATCTGTCCTCTATTTCTTTATCATCATCAGCTATATTTACAAGCTCTTTCTTTAAAGGATCATCATCATTAAGTTTGGAAAGCCATTCTTCATATCTTGCCTTATAATCCATTAATTTATCCTCCTGTATTTCAGCTTTTATATCTCAATTTTACAGTCTGTAAAGGCAAAAGGCAAATATGGAGTTTTATTTCAAAATATGGTAAAATTAGCTGGTACGTGAACGAGTATTCACGAATACATATTAGGGAGAAAAATATTAAATGAAGGATTTAAGAATTTATGCGGACAAGGATAATCGCGTCCGTAAGTCATGTCAGATTATTGCATTTTTCTGTTTGGCAGTATGTTTGCTTACTGCTGTAATGGCCGGCTACGAACCCAGCTCCATAGTTGAGGAAGCTCCAATAATGAGAGTAATCAGCATAGCCGTCCTGGTAATTGTATGTGCTGTTGACTTCGTATTAATCTACATTGTAAAGGCTTCATCCAGAGTTTGCTCCATCGCTTTGGCTGCAACAGCAATGATTGACTTCACCTTAGGTGATCTGCTTACCGGTAATGCTTTCTTTGCATTCATAAGTTATTCACTGGTACTTTCACTCTTTCTTTTATATGACAAAAAGATAATGCGAATCCCCGCTATCTATATATTAATCTTCGGAACAATAACAAGAGCCGGCGATTTGCTCACGAGCCTTTCATCGGGAACCAATGCCACTTCTGTAATTGCAGGCATTTCCTTTAACGCTCTTTTCGCAGGCGCTGCTCTTACGATTTCAATCCTTACCGAGAAATACAACGAAGATATCTTCGGAACTCTCGATGATGAAGTTGATAAGCAGGCAGACACAATGGCCTCTCTTGAGGAAGTAATAAGCGTTGTTAAGAAGGGAACCGAGGATGTTACCGCAAGACTTAAAGAGATTGAGGAATACTCCGAAAACATTACTCTTTCCGTTACCAATGTTGCTGAAGGCACAAAGCTTACATGTGAATCTGTTGAGAAACAAAACACCATGACAGATACAATAAGAGGCTTAATTGAAGATACATCAACCCGTTCAAAGGAAATCATAGAAATTGCCCGTAAAGTTAAATATGGTGTTATAGACAGCACCAAGGAAGTTCACTCCCTTGCCGATGTTTCTGCAGAGATAAGTGAAATTAACAATGATGTAACAGCTGCCATGAATCAGCTTAAAGAGAAAACTCTTGCAATGCAGGAAGTTGTAAATGCCATCGAAGAGATTTCCGGAAGAACCAATCTGCTTGCCCTTAACGCTTCTATCGAGGCTGCAAGAGCCGGTGAACAGGGTAAGAGCTTCGCGGTTGTTGCTGAGCAGATCAGAGACCTTTCAATGCAGACCAAAGAGTCTACAGAGAACATCAGAAACATTATTCTTTCTCTTGAAGAGGAATCAAATTCAGCTTCCGATGCTGTATCCCGCTCTGTTGAGAAAGCTCAATCTCAGGATAAGATTATCGTTGATGTTGAAACAAACATTGGCTCAATCGAGTCCGATATGCTCACTCTTGCTGAACACATCAAAGGTATCGATGCTGCCATTGATAACCTTCAGGCATCCAACCAGGGAATCGTTGATGCGATACAGCAGCTTTTTGCAGTGGCTGAGGAAGTTACAGCCAGCACCGATGATGTAATGGAAACAGTTAAGAAGAATAAAGAGAATGTCGTAGTTGCCAACGAAGCAATGAAGGAAGTATACGACACAACTTTGAAGATATAATTCAGGGAAAAAAGGCAGATCTCATTTATTGAGACCTGCCTTTTTTATTGCATTTTATCTGCTTGCTACCTGCACATTTCTGTAAAACCTTGCAGTAGCCACAACTGAAATAACCGTTACCAGAATGAAGACTACCGCCGCCATCTGAAGGTTGTTTATTAATAAACCGGCTATGTTAAACAATCTGTATTCCATAAACATACCCTGATATACAAAATACGCCGGCTTAAGAGCCCAGATTTGTGAAATAATCCCCATGCTGTCAGGAAGATTGAAAACACTTAACATTAATGCCGCTGCATGTATAGCCATTACGGGAACTATATTCTTAAATCCAAAGGACAAAAGCATTACTGTGGAACCCCACAATAAAGAAACGAGTATTCCGAAAACAAATGTAAGAATTACTGCCTGGCCAATGGTCATATTGAATGCACATCCGATCAAGGCGTTCTGCACGGGTGTATTCCATCCCTCAGCCCCGTATACAAGCATAGGTATCACAAAGCAAATAATCATAATAACCATGGTACTTATAACTGAGAAGCATAGTCCCACAAGAAGTTTTGCACGACATATTCTTTTTCGTCCATATCTGCTTGAAAGAATCAAAGCGTCCGTTCTGAAAGTATTCTCATCAGCAAAGCTTCCTGCCAAACCAATCAGTATAATCAGGAAAGAAAGCCATATCGTAACAAAGCTTGATGAAAAGTATTTGTAATACCCATGTCCATAGCTGTAAATATAGGGTTTGGGAATACTGTCATACCTGCTCATCCAATAATCGGCTTCATCTTCCTTGGGACAATCATAAGTTACATTTATTTCAAGTTTATTTCTTTTGGCTGCTTCTATTTCCTCAACAGAGCCTTTCATGAGCAGATTGTATCTTTCATCGTTAGATGCACCAATACGTCGAATTTCATTCTGAACAAACCAGCTGTTACCTGTAAGTTCTGCTACAGGCCAGAATCCCGGGTATCCTGCATCCAAACTGGAGGGATCATTTAATACCGCCGGATTGTCCTTTTGCGCCTCTAACTCGTCACTCATCTGCAGCCTGAATCTCTCATAGAAAGCTTCATCCATAGGCTTGCCATTTACTTCTTTGCTGTTTTCAATTCCCATCCGTTCTATCTGTGCAATAGGAACTTTCAAATCGCCGTAGTAATAAGACTCATTAAATAATATATCGGACATGTCTGCCACAAGAATGAAAGCCAATCCTAACACAAGCGTAATCCATATGGCCTTCTTGCACAGAATCTTTTTAAACTCTGTTTTACAGAGTATTCCAAAATTACTCATACTGCTCCCCTTCCTCATCTTCCTCAAAGTGCTGCATATAAAACTCTTCCAAATCCATTCCCACGTCATCCAATGTTCCGTCAAACACAAACTGCCCGTCCTTCATAAGAAGAATCCTGTCTGCTATGTGTTCTACATCCGAAACAATATGCGTAGAAAGGATTACTATGGCATCCTTTCCAAGCTCCGCAATAAGATTTCTGAAGCGCACTCTCTCCTTGGGATCAAGGCCTGCGGTAGGCTCGTCGAGGATCAAAATCTTAGGGTCATTAAGCACAGCCTGAGCAATTCCAAGCCTCTGCTTCATTCCTCCGGAATATGTTTTGATTTTTTTATTTGCAGCATGATCAAGGCCTACTGTTTTAAGTAGAACATCGCATTTTTTCCTGGCAGCATTTCTTTCGATTCCTTTGAGAGCTGCCATGTATAAAAGGAATTCCTTCCCGGTGAAATTCGGATAATATCCAAAGTCCTGAGGTAAATACCCCAATGCATCCCTGAACATTTCCTCGGAAACGTCCATGCCGTTAAAGGTTATGGTTCCGCCGGTGGGTTTAAGAATTCCGCATATCATTCGCATAAGAGTGGTCTTTCCGGCACCGTTTGCGCCTAAAAGTCCTACTACACCTGACTTAAGCTTCAGTGATAATCTGTCTACAGCGATTTTGTTATTATATTGCTTGGACAGTCTGTCTATAACCAGTTCCATACCACTATCTCCTCTGTATTTTTAATTATTTTTCTCCCCTGAACCATCACTCCGATTAATGCAAGAATTGCCGCGGCAACCCATGCAGAAATGAATTCCGGTTTGTATAATGTCTTAAATTCAAACTCAATAAAATAAATTGATAAGCTTACCAAAAACGATATTGCTATACATGCATAAAATGACTGTCGTCCTCTCAGCTTTCTCACCGAATACAACTCTAAGAAAACTGAAATCAGAAAAGGAGTAATGACGTATAGCATCGTAGGTACAGCAGTGCGCCCAATAGCCTTATAGCCAATCAATGTGATTACAAGCATAGCCACAAGGTCCGCTATGGAAATAATAAAAAGCCTTGCCAACACAACGCTAGCCAGCGAATGCTTTGTAGTCGCCTCAAGCTCAGCCATTCCATATCTTTCTGATCTGGAGCTTTCTGTTGCTATGGATAAAGCGAGCAAAGGTGTCATACCCGAGATAATCCAAATCATATGCTGATCAGAGTACCTGATGCCTAACATTGCCACAATCAATGAAAGTAAAGAGAATACCCATGCTGATTTGGAAATATAACCAATCTGAGAAAACAGGAAGCCTTCCAGATTACTTTTATTTGCATTTTCACTGATATTTAAATGTTCAAGAAACTCTTCTTTTCTTATTGGTGCCGGGGCATCAAATCCCATTTGTAACTTTTTCTTTAAATCACTCATGCATATCCTCCTTTCTCAGTTCTTCTTTAAACCTTTTTACTGCCACCTTAATCTTTCTCATGGTGGCAAATCTTGAAATCCCAAGCATTTCCCCTATTGAACCGACATTTAACTCGTTGACGTACCTTAGAAGGAGAAGTTCTTTTTCGTCGTCATTAAGTCTTCTGATGGCATTCTTTATTGCCAGTTTATCGGTTACATCATTCTCATACGGAAGTTCCACGGTGCTTTCATCAATAGATTCCGTTTTTGTTCTTCTGAATTCATCGATACATAGGTTCCTAGCAATGGTATATAGGTGCTTAAGAGCCGTGTTTTCGTTATTGAAGCTGTAATGCTCGTAATACTTCAGAAAGGTTTCCTGAGTTATGTCCTCAGCCAGATTCCTGTCATATAACTTGAAATAGCAATATCGATATATTTTGTCATATTGTTCCTGCAGGTCTAACAAATTATCTATACCCTCCTTCCATAATGTATTACGGATATAGTATACAAAATGTGCGGGCAAAAATAAAAAAAGCGGCAAAAATTTCTGCCACTTTTTTCATTACAGGCCTCTATCTGTTTTATTCTGTCACCGGCAACACCTTTCGCTCGATGAACTCTACTCTGTCAAATATCCTCGGCTTAAAGGTACCTGTCATTCCCACAGATACATTAAGCTCTTTGTTGATATAGATAATGTTACCACTGTCTCCGATGGCAGCGTACACCTCTTTATCATCATATGGTTTATACCATAAAAAACCATAATTCATGAATCCAAATCTGTCACCGAGCTTAAGGTGAGGTGTAAGCATTTCATCCAAATACTCTTTTGATATTATTCTTTTGCCCCTATACTCTCCACCGTTTAATACCAACTCGCCAAGTCTTGCCAAATCAAGAGCCGATGCGCACATGCCCCATCCGGCTGTAACTGCACCCGTAGGATCTGTGTACCACTCAGGCTTTCTGGGATTCTTATTCATGAAGAAATCAAACTGGTCTTCCTTTGAGCTGTCCCCATGAGGTATTCGCTTCGGAAGATTCAAAGGTTCAAACAAATTCTTGTTGGAAAAATCAATGCCTTTCTCCCCTGTTGCTCTCTCTATAATTCCCTCCAGGATTTGAATGCCCAGGGTTGCATACCTGAACTCACCGGTAATTCCGCTTTTTCCTCCAAGAGAATCAAGTATCGCTAGCGTAAAATCCCTTGACGTACACACCTTCTTCCAGGGTTCAGACTTTCCCTTATATGGTGCTGTCATGGTAAGCAAATGCCTTATTGTAACGTCATAGATGGTTTTCTCTCCGCGTTTCACCGTGTAATCAGGAAAGAAATCCATTACCTTCTGATCAACGCTCTTTATACACCCCTTATCCAATGCTATTCCTGCCAATAATGCCATTACACCTTTGGTAACAGAATTGACATTCATGGAATCCTCTGTCTTAAAACCGTGCCAGCAGTCGTCATAGACTGTTCCCCCATCTTTAATGGCATAAATCTGGCATATATTGCTCTCATTTCCGGTGCTTGCGGAAATGTATCTGTGAAGTTGTTCTTTGTTCACTAAAAAAGCCTCCTCTTAGGTAAGATTTGGACGTCCTAAGAAAAGGCTAATATGATTAAAAATTGTTTTCAAGAGAAATCATAAAAAAGTTTACTTTCCGGCCTCGGGTAAACAATGCATATGAGTTCTGCCAAGGACTCTAAAGCCTTCAGCTTTGCCCTTCAAACTCCTCATACCATAATCAAGTGCTCTCAACTTGATATAAGTCTTAATTGACTTAAATGGCTCCCCTTCGTTAGGGAACTGGCTCCTATGCAGTTGAATCGCATTAAATTGTTTATCCAGAAAACCGGAGGTCTTCACGAATCTATTTGGCTTAGCCGTCATGTAAAAAGCGACGGCATCTACGTTGGCGCTCTCTGCTCCATGTTCCTTCATAATCTCATTAAATGGTGCAAAGAATGCAATTTCACTTGCTGCTCTTCCAACATTTTTATGATCTATATGACATTCGCTTGAGACAAAATGATCCGGAGCAAAGATAATATCGGGTTTGACTTCACCTATAACTCTTGCCATTCCATCCCACAAATCTTCGTACTTGTATAGGCCCCCATCCGAAAGGTTTAAGAACCTGACATCATCAACTCCCAATGCTTTGGCCGCCTCAATACTCTCTTCTTTTCTCATGGCTGCCAATTCATCAGGTGTGATTCCCTCTGCAACAAAATCAAGTCCGAATCTCCCGTCAAGGCATACCAAAAATGTCACCTTCTTACCGAGAGAAACAAGCTTTGCCACAGTAGCTCCGGCTCCGATTTCGATGTCATCGGGATGAGGCCCAATAAAGAGGTATTTCTCATATCTTGTTATCTTTGGAACCGGTGCCGCGAATTTCAAAATGCAGGAAGTCAATCCCATAGAATTTCTCCTTAATCAAAATTCAGCTGCCCGCAAAGCAAGCAGCTGAATATATCATATCATATTATTCCTTAACACTACCAATTGTAAGACCTGTTACAAAGTATCTCTGAAGGAAAGGATACAGCATAATAATGGGAAGCATGGTTACTACAGTTGCAGCCGCACGAATTGTGATAGGTGTGATTGTTGCTGCACCGTTCTTAGCATTCTCTGCAGATCCACTCTGCTGCATAACTGATGATAACAGTTTCATCAACTCGTACTGAAGTGTTGTATACTCTGTCTTCATACGGTTATAAAGCATTGCATCGAACCAGCTGTTCCACTGCCATACAGCAATGAACAATGCTACTGTCGCATACACAGGCTTACAAAGCGGGGAAACGATATCCTTAAAGATTGTCCAGTATCCTGCACCGTCAAGCTGTGCTGACTCTTCCAAGCTGTCCGGAATTCCTTCCATGTATGTTCTCATAACCAGCATATTAAATGCGCTGATCATACCGGGAATCCAATATACGTGGAATGTACCGGTGAGACCAAGGTTCTTATAAAGGAGGAAAATAGGAATCATTCCGGCATTTACATACATTGTAATAACCCAAAACAGTGACAACTGAGATTTGAAAAGGAATCTCTTTCTACTTACGATAAATGCCAGAATAGCGTTGGCAAACAATGAAGTCAATGTAGCTATTACAGTTCTTAATATTGTTATTTTGGCTCCTACCCAAATGTTCTGCATATCCAGAACCGTTTTGTAGTTCTTCATGGAGAACTTACGGGGCCATAAATAGATTCCGCCTCTTACAGCATCAATACCATCGTTAAATGATAATGCTACCGTATTAACAACGGGATATAAAGTTATAATTACGAAAACCGCAAGAAAGATAACAATAAATGCAAAGAAGATTTTATCTCTGATGGGTTCTCTTACTTTATGATTAGATTCAACATTCATAAACGTTTTACCACCCTTTCCTAGAATAATCTTTCTTCTGTATATTTTCTTGCAAAAGCATTCGCAATGACTACCAAAGCAATACTTACAAGGCTCTTAAACAAACCGGCTGCAGTACCCAGTGAATAGTCGTTCTGAGAAATACCCCATTTCAGTACGTAAATATCGATAGTCTGAGAAACAGACTGAACAAGACCGTTACCTAAGAGGTACTGAACTTCAAAGCCTGCATTAAGTACATTACCTACGTTCATAAGAAGGAGTACCAGGAATGTAGGCTTAATTCCGGGTAAGGTAATATATCTTATCTTCTGAAGTCTGTCTGCGCCGTCAATTGATGCTGCTTCATAAAGGGCCGGATCAATTGCCGTGATTGCAGCAAGATAAATGATTGCGTTCCAACCGGTTTCCTTCCAGTTTTGAGCGAAGGCAACTATCCACCAGAAATACTTGGGGAAAGCAAAGAAGTTGATTGCCTGTTTCACAAATCCAAATCTTAATAAGAGATCGTTAACAATACCGCTTGCGGAAAGTGAATCGTGAAGGATACCTGTTACAACAATCCATGAAAGGAAGTGAGGCAAATAAGAAATAGTCTGGATAGGTTTCTTAATCCAAGCTCTCTTAACCTCATTAAGCAATACTGCAGTCAAAACTGCCATAAAGGTTGTCGTCACAATATTGATAACACCCATTGCAAACGTGTTACGTACAGCTTTTATAAATACATCATCCCCAAACAGGAATCTGAACTTGTCCAAGCCAACAAACTTGGAACCCAAAATTCCACTTTTAGGTTTGTAATTTTCGAATGCCATAAGCCAGCCTGTCAAAGGCCAGTAATAGAATAATACTCCGTATGCTACTAAAAAGAATGCGCCTATAAGAAGGAATTTCTGTTTTTTAATTTCTTTCCAGGTTACTTTTACTTTCTTTTCTTCAACTTTTTTTGTTCGGGCCATAGTTCACTCCTATAAAACAGAGGCGGCATTTATTGCAGAAAACGCCGCCTCTATTATTAGTTAGTAAATGTCAAGTGACATCAGGAATCTTATTTGAATGTATCAAGGATTGCCTGCATCTCTGCTAAGAAGTCTTCAGGTTTGCATGCATTGTAAACATCCATGTACTGATTCCAGCCATCTTCAAAGTTCTTAGCCATAACAACTTTAGGAAGCCACTCGTGCTTAACTTCGCCCATCTTAGCCCAAGCTACACCACCGGGTGTCTCTGTTGTGAAGTTGTTAGAGTAAGAATACATAGGGAACCAAGGACCATTGGTTTCAACTACGGAACCGATCATCTGAGGATATGTTGTAACGCCATAAGCATTGAAACAATTCTTAAGGGGTTCAGCCATATCGTTCATGAACTCTGAAGGCTGCTCCTCGGGCTTGTTAGCGTTCTTTCCATCACGGCTTGTTCCATGCCACTGAGGGAAGTATGAGTACTGACATCTGTGAGAAGCCTGGTAAGAAGTATCTGCCCAGTTCTGTCTCTGCTCAGGTGAACGCTCATATAATCCGTTAGCATCTACAGTGTAGTCAACGCCTTCAACGCCCCAGAATCTGAGATCATGAAGTTCCTGATCCATAGCACAGTCTACGAGGAACT
>JAFZSQ010000022.1 GCA_017619295.1 Lachnospiraceae bacterium | reverse complement strand
TCATCGACCTGCCTCTTTTAATGTGCATTTCATTCGCAATCTTCTCGAAAGGTGCAACTGGGGACAGTCCCACCTTGCACCTTCCAGGTGCATTGGGGGACTGTCCCCAATTGCACCACACCCAATCCTAAATCCGCTACACAATTCCCTTTATTTCATTAATTGCCCACACAACTCCGAAATGATACATTTGGTTGCATTATATTAATTTTCACAAAACTATATTGACAGTACAATAACCCATATGTAGAATCAGATGTACACACAACTTGTGTGTAAACGTTTTCTTGGAGGTAACTCCCGACAATGATCGGAAGCGGGTTCCCGTCCCATTCCGGTTGAAGATAAAATCTTCCAAAACACATGTGAAGGCAGGACACCCATCCTGCCTTTACTCTTGTATAAAACTCCACAAAAAAATATCCCAAAACTTCCAAAAATTTTCCTTGACTCGCTTGAAAAAATGTAGTACTATGGATGATGCATTATTGTGCAGAACCATGCGAATTTTCTGATACAATAGCGACAAAATCATAAAGAACGGGGTGAAATGTCAATGGAAAAAAACAGAATACGTCCCGCCTCATCAGGCAAGGGAATACGTATGAGTTATTCGCGACAGAAAGAGGTCCAGGAAATGCCCAACCTGATCGAAGTCCAGAAGGACTCCTATCAGTGGTTTTTGAACGAAGGCCTCAAGGAAGTATTTGACGATATTTCTCCAATCGCGGATTACAGCGGACACCTTAGTCTTGAGTTCGTAGATTTCGAACTCTGCAGAGACGACGTTAAATATTCTATTGAAGAGTGTAAAGAGAGAGATGCCAACTATGCCGCACCTCTGAAAGTGAAAGTTCGCCTTAATAATAAGGAAAAAGAAGAAATTTCAGAACATGAAATCTTCATGGGCGACCTTCCTCTTATGACAGAGACAGGTACATTTATAGTTAATGGTGCAGAGCGTGTAATCGTTTCTCAGTTGGTTCGTTCTCCCGGCATTTACTATGAAATTGGTCATGATAAAATCGGTAAGAGACTTTTCTCTTGTACTGTAATTCCCAACCGTGGTGCATGGCTTGAGTACGAAACAGATTCTAACGACGTATTTTATGTACGTGTGGACAGAACCCGTAAGGTACCCATTACCGTGCTTGTTCGTGCTTTAGGAATCGGTACTAATGAGGAAATCCGTGAGCTCTTTGGCGATGAGCCCAAGATTGAGGCTTCATTCACCAAGGATATCGCAACTACCCGCGAAGAGGGCTTGCTCGAATTATATAAGAAGATTCGTCCCGGTGAGCCTTTAAGTGTTGAGAGTGCAGACAGCCTTCTTAACGCTATGTTCTTTGACCCCAGAAGATATGATTTAGCTAAAGTCGGTAGATATAAATTTAATAAGAAGTTAATGCTCAGAAACCGTATCCGCCATCAGATCCTTGCTGAGGATGTTATCGATCCTTCAAGCGGAGAAGTTATTGCGGAGAAGGGCACCAAAGTAACTGCTGAGCTTGCTGACAGCATTCAGAACAAGGCAGTTTCCTTTGTGTACATTCAGACAGAGGAGAAGAATGTTAAGGTTCTCTCCAATATGATGGTAGACATCACAGAGTTCGTTGATTGCGACCCTGCAGAGCTTGGCGTAACAGAGCTTGTTTACTATCCTGTTTTGAAGCAGTTAATCGAGGAGTACGGCGATGACGCCGAGAAGCTTGGCGAGGAGATCAAGAAGAACATCCACGAGCTTATTCCCAAGCACATCACTCGTGAGGATATCATCGCTTCTATTAACTATAACCTTCATCTTGAGTACGGTCTCGGAAACAAGGACGATATCGACCATTTGGGCAACCGTCGTATCCGTGCCGTTGGTGAGCTTTTACAGAACCAGTACCGTATCGGTTTATCAAGAATGGAGAGAGTTGTCAGAGAGAGAATGACAACTCATGACGAGGACAACATTTCTCCTCAGTCACTTATCAACATCAAGCCCGTAACTGCAGCAGTTAAGGAGTTCTTCGGATCTTCACAGCTGTCACAGTTCATGGACCAGAACAACCCTCTTGGTGAGCTTACTCATAAGAGACGTTTGTCCGCATTGGGACCCGGCGGTTTGTCAAGAGACCGTGCCGGATTCGAAGTTCGAGACGTACACTATTCTCACTACGGAAGAATGTGTCCTATCGAGACTCCCGAAGGTCCTAACATCGGTTTGATCAACTCCCTTGCAAGCTATGCACGTATCAACGAGTATGGCTTTGTTGAGGCGCCTTATCGTAAGATCGACAAAACTGACCCCGAGAACCCTCGTGTAACAGATGAGGTTGTTTACATGACAGCCGACGAGGAGGATAACTACCATGTGGCTCAGGCGAATGAGCCTTTGGATGAGAAGGGTCACTTCGTAAATAACAACGTTTCCGGTCGTTTCCGTGAGGAGACACAGGCATACCCCAAGGCTATGTTCGATTACATGGACGTATCACCTAAGATGGTATTCTCTGTGGCTACAGCACTTATTCCTTTCCTTGAGAACGACGATGCTAACCGTGCCCTCATGGGATCAAACATGCAGCGTCAGGCCGTTCCTCTTCTCGTAACCGAGGCTCCTGTTGTAGGAACAGGTATGGAAGTTAAGGCTGCAGTTGACTCAGGTGTCTGCGTTGTTGCAAAGAAGGCAGGTACTGTTACATACGTATCTTCCAACCTTGTCAAAATGGAATACGACGACGGCGAGAAGGAAGAACTTCACCTTACAAAGTTCTCCCGTTCCAACCAGTCAAACTGCTACAACCAGAAGCCCATCGTAGAGAAGGGTGAGCACGTTGAGGCAGGACAGGTTATCGCTGACGGTCCTTCCACATCAGACGGAGAGCTTGCTCTTGGTAAGAACCCTCTCATCGGTTTCATGACCTGGGAAGGTTACAACTACGAGGATGCTGTTTTACTTAGTGAAAGACTTGTACAGGATGATGTTTACACATCCGTACATATTGAAGAATATGAAGCAGAAGCAAGAGACACCAAGTTAGGACCCGAGGAAATCACTCGTGACGTACCCGGTGTCGGCGACGATGCACTTAAAGATCTCGATGAGAGAGGTATCATCAGAATCGGTGCAGAGGTTCGTGCCGGTGATATTCTTGTCGGTAAGGTTACTCCTAAGGGAGAAACCGAGCTTACTGCAGAGGAACGTCTCCTTAGAGCAATCTTTGGTGAGAAGGCAAGAGAGGTAAGAGATACTTCCCTTAAGGTTCCTCACGGTGAATACGGTATCGTAGTTGATGCCAAAGTATTCACAAGAGAAAATTCAGATGAATTATCTCCCGGAGTTAACATGGCGGTTCGCATCTACATCGCACAGAAGAGAAAGATCTCTGTAGGTGATAAGATGGCTGGTCGTCACGGTAACAAGGGTGTCGTTTCAAGAGTTCTTCCTGTTGAGGATATGCCTTATCTTCCCAACGGTCGTCCTCTTGACATCGTACTTAACCCTCTGGGCGTACCTTCCCGTATGAACATCGGTCAGGTCCTTGAGATCCACCTTTCTCTCGCTGCTAAGGCTCTTGGCTTTAACGTAGCAACACCAGTATTCGACGGTGCTAACGAGACAGATATCATGGATACCCTTGACCTTGCCAACGATTACGTAAATCTTCCTTTCGATGATAAGGAGGCAAAAGAATGGGCAGCCAAGGAAGGCAAAGAGTACGACAAGAAGGCTGATACATTTACATCCAAGCACAAAGCTGAGCTTTTGCCTGAGGTAATGGATTACCTTTCAGAGAACAGAGATCACAGATCACTTTGGAAGGGCGTTCCCATTTCAAGAGACGGTAAAGTAAGACTTCGTGACGGACGTACAGGTGAGTTCTTCGACGGACCTGTAACAATCGGCCACATGCATTACTTAAAGCTTCACCATTTGGTAGACGATAAAATCCACGCACGTTCAACCGGCCCTTACTCACTGGTTACACAGCAGCCTCTCGGCGGTAAGGCACAGTTCGGTGGACAGCGTTTCGGTGAGATGGAGGTTTGGGCCCTGGAGGCATACGGCGCATCCTACACCTTACAGGAGATTCTTACTGTTAAATCCGATGACGTTATCGGACGTGTTAAGACATACGAAGCAATCATCAAGGGTGATAACATCCCTGAAGCAGGTATCCCTGAGTCATTCAAGGTACTTCTTAAGGAATTACAGGCACTCGGTCTTGATGTGAGAGTTCTTCGTGAGGACAACACAGAAGTCGAGATTTCCGAAACAATCGACTACGGCGACACAGATTTCCGCTACGAGATGGAATCAGATTCCAGAAAGTATGACGGCGGAGAGTCTTATGGCAAGCATGGTTATCAGACCCAGGAGTTTGGTGACGACGGCGAGCTTGTAAGCACCGAAGAAGAGTTTGCAGAGGAAGAAGATTTCGAAGCAGAAGAAATGGATTTTAACGAATAAAACGCATTGGAAGGAGTGCCAAAAATGTCAGAATCAACCAATGAAGTATACCAGCCCATGACATTTGATGCCATCAAGATTGGGCTTGCATCACCCGAAAAGATTCGTGAGTGGTCAAGAGGCGAGGTAACAAAGCCTGAGACCATCAACTATAGAACACTTAAGCCTGAGCGTGACGGACTTTTTTGTGAAAAGATCTTTGGACCCAGCAAGGACTGGGAGTGCCATTGTGGTAAGTACAAAAAGATTCGTTACAAAGGCGTTGTCTGTGACCGCTGTGGTGTAGAGGTTACAAAGGCAAGCGTTCGTAGAGAGCGTATGGGACACATCGAGCTTGCAGCTCCCGTATCCCACATCTGGTACTTCAAGGGTATCCCTTCTCGTATGGGACTTATCCTTGACTTATCACCCAGAGTACTTGAAAAAGTATTGTACTTTATTTCCTATATCGTACTTGATCCCGGTACAACGGATCTTCAGTACAAGCAGATTCTTTCCGAGAAGGAATATCAGGATGCCAGAGAGACATGGGGCAACAAGTTCCGTGTAGGTATGGGTGCTGAAGCTGTCAAGGAGCTTTTACAGGCTATCGACCTTGAGGCAGAATCAAAGGAATTAAACGAAGTATTAAGAGATTCAACAGGTCAGAAGAGAGCAAGAGTTATCAAGAGACTTGAGGTTGTTGACGCATTCCTTGAGTCAGGTAACAAGCCCGAGTGGATGATAATGGATGCAATTCCCGTTATTCCCCCTGATCTTCGTCCTATGGTTCAGCTTGATGGCGGACGTTTCGCTACATCTGATCTTAACGACCTTTACAGAAGAATTATCAACAGAAACAACCGCCTTTCCAGACTTCTTACTCTCGGCGCACCCGACATCATTGTACGTAACGAGAAGAGAATGCTCCAGGAAGCAGTTGATGCATTAATCGACAACGGCAGACGTGGTCGTCCCGTAACTGGCCCCGGTAACAGAGCTCTGAAGTCACTTTCAGATCTGTTAAAGGGTAAGTCAGGACGTTTCCGTCAGAACCTCCTTGGTAAGCGTGTAGACTACTCAGGACGTTCCGTTATCGTCGTTGGACCCGAACTTAAGATTTACCAGTGCGGACTTCCCAAGGAAATGGCTATCGAGCTCTTCAAGCCCTTCGTTATGAAGGAACTTGTTGCCAAGGGAATCAGCCAGAACATCAAGAATGCCAAGAAACTTGTTGAGAAACTTGACTCACAGGTTTGGGACGTTTTGGAGGAGGTTATCGCTGAGCATCCCGTAATGCTTAACCGTGCTCCTACACTTCACAGACTTGGTATCCAGGCATTCGAGCCCATCCTTGTAGAGGGTAAAGCTATCAAGCTTCATCCCTTGGTATGTACCGCTTTCAACGCCGACTTCGATGGTGACCAGATGGCTGTACACCTTCCTCTTTCGGTTGAGGCTCAGGCTGAGTGTAGGTTCCTATTACTCTCACCCAACAACTTGCTTAAACCTTCAGACGGTGGTCCCGTTGCCGTTCCTTCACAGGATATGGTCCTCGGTATCTACTATCTGACCATGCATAAATACGCTGATTTCTCCAATGATCCCAAGATCGTTGAGCAGGTAAAAGCAGAATTTTCCTCCATTGACGAGGCACTTGAAGCTTACAACAAATATCAGGAGAAAAAGGCTAAAGCTGTTAAGGGCAAAGAAGGCGACGCTGCCAAGAAGGCAGTTGAAGCCATCAAAGATACTGCTCTTGAAACCGAGACAATCGTTAAGGTTTGTGTTGACCCTGAACGTAACAGAATCATCACATGCCGCATGATTGACCTTCTCGGAAGATACTTCAACTCCATGAACGAGGCTATTCTTGCATACGAGAACGGTGAGATTACTCTTCACCAGTATGTATATGTAAGAAGAAAAGCTACATTCGAGGGCGAGGAAATCGAAGGCGTTATCAAGACAAGTCTTGGTCGTCTCATCTTCAACGAGATTCTTCCTCAAGACCTTGGCTTCGTGGACAGAAGCAAGAAAGAGAACGCTCTTTTACCTGAAATTGATTTCCACGTAGGTAAGAAGCAGCTTAAGAAGATCCTTGAGAAGGTTATCAACACCCACGGTGCATCAGTTACCGCTGAGGTTCTTGATAACGTTAAGGCTACAGGTTACAAGTATTCAACAAGAGCTGCAATGACAGTTTCTATTTCCGATATGACAGTTCCCGCAAGTAAGCCCGAGCTCCTTGCAGAGGCTCAGGAGACTGTTGATAAGATTTCACGTAACTTCAGACGTGGTCTTATTACTGAGGAAGAAAGATATCGTGCAGTAGTTGAGACATGGAACGAGATCGATGGACGTCTTACCAAAGACCTTCTTGACGGTCTCGACAAATACAACAATATTTACATGATGGCAGACTCCGGTGCCCGTGGTTCCAACCAGCAGATTAAGCAGTTGGCCGGCATGCGTGGATTGATGGCCGATACATCAGGTCGTACAATCGAGTTGCCCATCAAGTCAAACTTCCGTGAAGGTCTGGACGTACTGGAGTACTTCATGTCAGCACACGGTGCTCGTAAAGGTTTGTCCGATACAGCTCTTAGAACCGCTGACTCCGGTTACCTTACACGTCGAATGGTTGACGTATCACAGGAGCTCATCATCCGCGAGGTTGATTGTGCCGAAGACAGACCCGAAATCCCCGGAATGTACGTTAAAGCCTTCATGGATGGCAAGGAGACAATCGAGGGACTTAAGGATCGTATCGTAGGTCGTTACTCCTGCAACGAGATTAAAGATACTGACGGCAATGTAATCGTTAAGGCTAACCACATGATTACACCCAGCCGTGCAGAGAAGATTTTGGCTAAGGGTCTTGATGAGAACGGTAAGCCCTTCATGGCAGAAGATGAAGAAGGCAACATGCGTGACAACAAGGAATCCAAGGGTGTCAAAATCAGAAATATTCTCACCTGTCGTTGTAAACTTGGTATCTGCTCAAAGTGCTACGGTGCTAACATGGCAACCGGTGAAGCAGTTCAGGTAGGTGAGGCTGTAGGTATTATCGCAGCTCAGTCTATCGGTGAGCCCGGTACACAGCTTACAATGAGAACCTTCCATACCGGTGGTGTTGCTACAGCAGACGATATCACTCAGGGTCTTCCCAGAGTCGAGGAGCTCTTTGAGGCAAGAAAGCCCAAAGGACTCGCAATCATCGCTGAGTTTGCCGGTAAGGTTGAAATCAGAGATACAAAGAAGAAACGTGAGGTTGTTGTTACCAACGACGAGACCGGAGAGAGCAAGGCATACTTAATCCCTTACGGTTCCAGAATCAAGGTAACTGACGGTCAGGTTCTTGAGGCTGGTGACGAGCTTACAGAAGGTTCAGTTAACCCTCACGATCTCTTAAAGATCAAAGGTATCCGTGCCGTTCAGGATTACATGCTCAGAGAAGTTCAGCGTGTATACCGCTTACAGGGTGTTGATATCGCAGATAAGCACATCGAAGTTATCGTTCGTCAGATGCTTAAGAAGATCAGAATTGAGGAGAGCGGAGATACAGAGTTCCTTCCCGGCTCACTTGTAAACGTACTTGATTACGAGGACGTTAACGAAGAGCTTGTTAAAGAGGGTAAGGCTCCCGCAGACGGAAAGCAGATCATGCTTGGTATCACCAAGGCAGCTCTTGCTACCAACTCCTTCATGTCAGCCGCATCCTTCCAGGAGACAACCAAGGTTCTTACCGAGGCTGCCATCAAGGGTAAGGTGGATCCTCTTATCGGACTTAAGGAGAACGTAATTATCGGTAAGCTTATTCCTGCAGGTACAGGTCTTAAGAGATACCGTAATACATCCCTTTCTACCGATGCACTTATCGCAGAGCAGGAAGCAGCAAGAAAGGCTCAGAAGGAAGCTGAAGCAGCCGAGAGAGCCAAGAGAGCTCGCGAAGAAGACGAAGAAGATTTCGATGAAGAAGTAGTCGAGGCAGAAGAGGTTGTAGAGACCGAAGAATAAATTGTAATACAAAAGGGCGATTTCACTTAAGAAATCGCCCTTTTTTGCGTTTACATTTATTTTTTTTTGGCATATAATAAAGGAGCAATTAATTTTGCAAGGCACAGGCACAGTATTTTAAGGCTAACAGGGGGACATATGAAAAGCCAAAACGAACATCACGCTTCGCTGCGAAGGTTCAAGCTTATTCAGCTTGCAATTCTTTGCATTATTGACGTTGCATTTTTTCTCATCATTTTTTTAAATCCCACTTTGCGAGAGAAAATCTATTCTAACCCGACGGTTATCACCCTTTTTGTATTCACATGGTTGATGATTATTGCCGGTATGGTTTTCCTTGCCATGGATTTCACCAATCTAAGAAATCTTGATAAGGAAAGTCACAATCTTGCAAAGCTGGCGTATCTTGACAGCCTTACCGGTATTCCCAACAGGTACAGCTGCGATCTCGTTTTTGATCAATACGACACACCACAATCAGTAGCAAACATATCCTGCGTTCTTATGCAGATAGGAAACTTACAGGAAGTTAATGACAGTCTCGGCAGGAAAAGCGGAGACAAGTTGTTGCGCGATTTTTGCCGAATATTAGAGTCCATCGGAGACGAGTACGGTTTCGTAGGACGTAACGGCGGTAACGAATTCCTTTGCATCATCAACGATTCTACAAGAGAGAAGCTTCTTGAGTTTTTAAATAAGACTGAGGATGCCATCAATGAGTACAATCGTGAGCATGAGGATTCACCCATTGTCACTCACAACGCAACAGTTTATAATCCCGACGCCAAGTTCGACAGCTTGACCGGTATTATTTCAAAGGTATACAGCGACCTTTACAAACGTGTAGATTGACAGGAGTTCTTTAGGTTATGAGAGAACCGGATTACGAGCAAATAGGGCAGCTGGTTCTTCTGTCACAGCAGAACAACTCCGATGCTTTTGCAACCCTTTATGCTCTGACCTACAACAAAGTTTATAATTACGCCTGTCACTATCTTCGGGACACATATTTAGCCCAGGACGCAGTGCAGGAAACCTTTATAAGGGCGTTGAAAAACATCCACTCAATCAACGAGCCAAAGCTCTTTGTCTCCTGGTTGAACAAGATAGCATTTAACGTTTGTTTTGACATGGTTCAAAAGAGCGGAAACGATGCAACACCCACCGATGACGAAATCATCAGCCAGATTCTGGATCCGAAGGAAAGCAACAATCCTGAGGTTAACACCCAGATGAAGCATGAATATAAAAGACTCCACGACGCAATAGATGCACTTCCCTTTAAGGAGCAACAGGCCGTTAAAATGAAGTTCTTCAACGGCATGAAACTTGAAGACATAGCCAAGACCCTTGGGACCAGCCGTAGCAGCGTAAAACGCTACATAGCTCAGGGAGAAGAAATGCTGCGACGCAGCATGAAAGATTAGGAGGGTCTGATATGTCACTGTTTAAGAAGAAAAACGAATTTAAAATGGATGTCAAAGCGGCGGACAGAATCCTCCAGAACGTTTTCGAGGATGCAGGGGAGAAGCCAAACACCGTTCCTTTTGACAAAATACTGTTAAGATGTAAATACAACGGCATGGCTTACGATATCTGTATTATGGTAACAGTTGTTCTTTTGGCCATGACTTTGATGCTTCCCATCAAGTTTTATCCGGGATTCGGGAAGCAGAATCCCGAGTTTAAGGTAGAGTTCCATGAGCAGTATGGGGATGAACTATTAATAAGCCTTTCAAGAGGAGATATAAAGCTAACAGATTGTTACTTTGTAGATGCAGACGGTAACAAGACCTATGCCAACTACTTCAATTCTTTAGGCTTTTGCATTTCCTTCCCCATGCCCGATGAAGAGGTAAATATCATTATCACGGAGGAGTCCGGCAAGCAATTGCATTTGCTGTTCACACCTTTGGATTAACAGGATTAAATCATGAAAAAGAAAACCTTAATTTTGATTCCAATCTTAATAACGGCCCTGGTTACAGGCTGTGGAGGAGTGGTTACCCCAATCGATGAGGGATTTGGAAGCAAACCCCAATCTGCTCCCACTTCACAAAGTACTGTGGCAAGTGAACCTGAGGAGGACACATCCGCACCTGCGGCAACGGGAAAGGGCAGCAGAGACAACACTCCAAAATGCCTTGAACCCCTGGCAGACGGAACGGAGCTTTACACCAATGATGTAGGCTTCATCGATGCTTCCCACAAGGGCGACGGTTATGTGTGTGTTAAGTACACGGGAGATTCCGACAACGTAAAAGTTCTCATAACTCCCGAAGGCGGCTCGGCATACACCTATAACCTCATAGGCCACGAATACGAGACCTTCCCCTTAACCTGCGGAAACGGAAATTATACTATTGCAATTTACACACTGGTTTCGGGCACAAGTTATGCTACCTGTCTTTCACAGGTGGTGCCGGTGGAGATAACAAACGCTTTTGGCGCATTCTTATATCCCAATCAGTATGTAAAGTTCAACGCAGGAAGCCAGGTTGTAGCCAAGGCAAAAGAGCTGGTTGAACCTGCCAACAACGACCTTGAGGCCGTAACTCTGGTTTACGATTACGTAACGGGCAATATCACCTACGACTACGACAAAGCTTCAACAGTAGCCGGCGGCTATACCTCAAACGTAGACGAGATTCTTAGAATCGGCACAGGTATATGCCTTGATTACTCCGCGGTGATGTGCTCAATGTTAAGGAGCCAGGGAATTCCCACTCACCTTGAAGTAGGATATGCCGGAGAAGCATACCACGCATGGATAAGCGTATTCATCGAGGACGTGGGCTGGCTTAACGGCATCATCGAATTCGACGGCAAAGACTGGTCACTGGTTGACCCCACCTTCGCCGCAAACTCATCAGAAAGCGCTTTAAAGAACTTTATCGGTGACGGTAGCAATTATACAGTTATGTACGTGTATTAATATAGAAGAGGAAGAGGAAAAATATGAAATCTCAACGACTTTTATCAAATGCCGAAATCGCATCCTTCTGCAGCCAGACAGCAATGATTCTGAATGCCGGCATCACACCTTACGAGGGTATGAGCATTCTTATGCAGGATACCAAGGATGAGAAAGGAAAAGCTCTTGTTAACACCATAATCGAGAGCCTTGGCCAGGGCGAAACATTTTATAAAGCCCTCGGAGCGACAGACGTTTTTCCCGATTATGTGCTTCACATGGTTGAACTTGGTGAGCAGTCAGGTAACCTTGACAACGTAATGCAGTCCCTGGCAGCTTACTACGAGCACGAGGACATGATTGCGGACAGCATAAGAAGCGCCGTAAGATATCCCCTTATTATGATTGGCATGATGCTTCTTGTAATCTATGTGCTCCTTACCAAGGTTCTTCCTATATTCAACCAGGTATTCGAGCAGCTGGGCAGCGAAATGAGCGGTGTCTCAGCAAGCTTACTTAACCTCGGTAACACCCTTAACCGTTACGGCATCGTAATCCTTGCGGTTATCGTTGTGGTATTCATCGTATACTTCCTAGGTTTCAAAACCAGAAAGGGCAAAGCTTTTACCACAAACTTCCTTAACGAGTTTGCTCTTACCAAGGGCTTCTACGAGAAAGTTGCCGCTGGTCGTTTTGCATCTGGTCTTGCAATGACCATCGCATCAGGTCTTGACACCTACTCAAGCCTTGACCTTGTTAGCGTTATCGTTGAGCATAAGAAAACCAAAGAGAAAATTGCCGTCTGCAAGTCCTGCATCGAAGAGGGCCTTAACCTTTCTGAAGCTTTGGAAAAAGCAGATATTTTCTCCTCACTGTATTCCCGTATGGTAGCCGTAGGTTTCAGAACCGGTTCCATCGACCAGGTTATGGGCAAAATCGCCGAAGATTACGAGAAGGACACCGAGAAGAAGCTCTCAGAGATTATCGCAACTCTTGAGCCTACATTGGTTATTATCCTTTCCGTTATCGTTGGTTTGATTCTTCTTTCAGTAATCCTTCCTCTTATGGGAATCATGACAAGCATAGGATAAATTATGAACAGATTCGAGAAACCTTCTATTCTTAGAAAACTTCAGAAGCTTTCACTGCCTTTGATCGGTTTTATCCTTTTATTTATCGTTTTCATCAAGGGTATCGCATCGGTATCCGAGACCACTATCGATAAACAGAAGGAAAGCTTAACCACGGCCTTAAACCGCTCAATCACCCAGTGTTATGCCGTGGAGGGAACCTATCCCCCTTCACTTGAATACATCGAGAATCACTATGGACTGACCTATGACCACGACAAGTTCTTCGTGGATTATCAGGTTTACGGGGCAAACATGTACCCCACAGTCACAGTGCTTACTAAATAGGTAGAGACTATGAATACAAAAAGCGAAAACAATCATGTTGTGGACGTAATCTTCGTCCTTGCGCTTTTCGCAGTATTCGCCGTATGCGCTCTGATGCTAGTTTCCATCGGTGCCGGCGTTTACCAGAAAACCGTTGACGACATGAACTCAAACTACAACTCAAGAACGGCTTACTCCTACGTGGCAGAGAAGATTCGTCAGAACGATGAGGCAGGCAGCGTAGAGGTAGCTGATTTGGCCGGATATCCTGCACTGATTCTTTCGGAAACCGTGAACGAAAAGGTATATTCCACATATCTTTACGCCTACGACGGATATTTGAGAGAGCTCTTTGTAAGCCCTGATTTCAAAATCGACGGCAGCTCCGTGGAAGCAGGACAGAAGCTTATCCCTGTTAAAGATTTTGATTTAGAGCAGGTATCTGATACCATTTACTCTTTCAATATCGTCACAGAAGACGACCAGGATATTGAGTTATACATCAGCCCCAAAGCATCGAGGTAATTATAGTAATGAAAACGTCCAAAACAGGTTTGTTCCTGATGGAACTGATTATTTCAATATTGTTCTTTGCATTGGCCGGAACCGTTTGTATCCAGCTCTTTGCCAAGTCCCACATGCTTGATGGCAAAACCGCAGCTGAAAACGGAGCCATCGTAAAGTGTGAGGATTTCTGCGAGGTTTACTACGGAGTTCTTGATGAGAATCCGGAAGAAGCAGACAGAATGGAAGCCATGGCAAAGGTTACGGGAGCCACAGTCAATGATGCAAAAGATCTCGTTGCCTATTATGACGAGGAGTTCAATGCATGCAAGGCTGAAAACGCCACCTATTACCTGGTGTTTAAGGACCTGGGCTTAGACGAGGCCAAGGGCACATATTCAGGACTTGCAAAGGTTCTTTATACAGATGCCTCAAAGCAGGAAACCATTTATGAATTGACGGTATCCAAGCACGTTCCCAACGTATTGCAGTAGTTCATATTATTTGATTCGATAGGATTTGAAAAATGGCTAAGAAAAAAAGTGCATTCGGAGTCAATATCGGCTCCTCATCCTTATTATTAATATTTGTGGTACTATGTCTGGTATCCTTCGCAGCCTTAAGTATCGTAAGCTCCAACGCGGACTTTAAGTTAGGCCAGAAGGTAATGGATAGAACCGAGCGCTACTACGAGGTTTCAAACCAGGCTCAGGAGGCCATAGCCGGCGTAGACGAGGCTTTGGTTGCAGCCTACAAGGACGCCAACGGCGACGAGGAGGCTTACTTTGCAAAGGTAGGCCACACCTCCTCCTTCGAATTCCAGATTTCCGACCTCCAAAACCTGGAGATCTCCCTTGAGATTCTCTATCCCGAGAAGGCCGGCGATCCCTTCTACCGCATCACCAAATACAAGGTCGTCACCAACGAGAACATCACCTATGACAATACTTTGAACTTATTCCAATAGATGCAAAAAGGTGCAAAAAGGGGACAGGCCCCAAACTGCACGTCCTTCGGATGTTCAGTTTGGGGCCTGTCCCCTTTTTGCACCTATTAATTTGTATTTTTTTCATTTTTTGGTTAGGAATTTTATATATAAAATGACACTATATATATAGAGGATAAAAAAAGGAGATAAATGTTCCCACATCAAGAATCCAGGACATATTGCATGGCAGAAGAAAGAATCAGCAGCGCAGGAAAGACTATCGGAATCCTTGAGAAGGATGGGTTATCGATTGAGGTACTTACCGGCCTTTCTTAGAAAAGCAGTTTGGATATAAGGTTTATTGTGGGGGGGGGAATTTTGATGAGTGCTAGGCGTGTATTTGTAACTGCATTTTCTTTCTTCTTAGCGACTATTATAGTTGCTTTGTTAATTGCACCTATTTCTTGTGAGGCTAGGTCATTAACTCAGACGGAAGACCCTTCAAAAGTAAATTACAGAACTTTAGATGAAAAAGAAATTGAAATATTAAGAGCATATTTTGACTATGATTATTACAAGAATAATAATGATGATTTATTAGGTAAAGTTGACGATAGTTACGAGACTTATTTCAATCATTTCATAACATATGGAGTCTTTGAAGGAAGGGATTGTTGTAGTTACTTTAATCCATCGGCATATTGTGCCTATTATGATGATTTATACAAAACTTTAGGTGATAATCCAGTAAAATATTATGAACATTATTTGGTTTTTGGACCTGAAGAAAATAGAAAAGCTGTAACAATATTAGATTGTGTCCTGAGAAATATTACTGTAATTTCACTTACAGATAATTCTATAAAAATCACTCCTGAAATTTATTATGCATCTAAGTTTTTTGGTATAGACAGCTATTATCAATTAGCTAAAATAGTTTACGGCTCACAAGATGGGCAGGGGGTACAGATTATAAATGTATATGATGAAGGGAAAATTCCTGAATTAAATACAGATATACCAACAAACCCAGATCCAGAACCAAATCCTACACCTACTCCGCAAGGGCCAATAGTTGTGCAAATGGTATCTGGAGATACAATTTATTATTATATTTTACATAGTGAAAATGATCAGTCAGTATATGGGGCATATCAAGGTATAGGTGATCGACTTGATTTGACATTAGTTTGGACATCTTCTGATGAATATAGTGTTTCGGGAGATTATGAACCAACCTCAGAACATGGTCCAGAAAGATGTTCTAATCTTGTTGTAACAGTTGTTTATGATTTTCCTTCACAAGCTAGTAATGAAGAAAAAATACAATATATTGCAGGCTACAAACCTGGTGAAAATATTGAAATAAATGTAGATAGCTCAGATGATGTTACAGTAGTTGATTTACCTACAATGCCGATAGGAACCGATGCAGTAGCTTCGGTGCATGATGGTACATATTGCAATGTAGGTGATTCATTTGCAGTAGACGCCTCAACAGAATTTAGCATAAATGATGACGGTAATGTATGTGTAGAAACAGTATTGTCAAATAGTGAAAATTCAGACCAATTTGTTAGTGTAGAATTGGAAGTTAAGTGATACAATCAATTAAGGAAACAACGCCTGCGTCCCCGCAGGCGTTGCTTTTATTTCATGTGCTTTCGCACATCAGTTTATCTTATCTTCGAAGAACTTATCTAAATCCATTGCTCCATAAGGTGCCTCATCAGAGTAGCAGATGCAATAACTCAAATACCAAATTCCTCTTCGAGCATTCGATCAACATCTTCGGCTGTGTGTATATTGCCTGCATTAATGGAATCAACACCTTTTTGCAGTTCTGCATCGAACTCGGATTTGGTAATACCGCGTGCAGAGAAAAAATCTGTACTTGGCAATTTGGGCTGAAAAGGCATTCCCCTTACGAGAACAATTTGACTATAAAGCATTTGTATGGCGGCTGAGGGAGTAATCCCAAGCTGTGAAAGAATGCTTTCGGCATTTTCCTTTAAACCTGTATCTATACGAGCATATACCGCAGTTGTACTAGCCATGTTAATCACGCTCCTTCCTTTAATAGTATAGCAAGAATTGCTTGCAGGTGCAAGCAGGCGCAAGCGAGATTGAATCATCCATAGAAATCCAGAACCCTTGAGCATATCTTCTCTATGTCAAAAACCAAGCGTTCTTCATTTTCTTTTCCACCTCTCTGCACTACAATTATTTCAATTTCGTCTGCAATCCCGACTTCAATCTCCATATGTTCTTTCGCAGAATTATTGAATTCAAGCTGAATGCTTTCCATTGCAGTGGGGAAAACCTCCGGCTGTACCACCAGAGTCTCTATCAGGCTTCTAACTTTCACAATAATAGCATTATTGAAGGCTGAAGCCTCATTTCCGTCCCACCCATCCTTAAACCGGGATATTATGTTCAACTTCTCAAGATTAACTTCCTTCAAACTATGTGTAGAATTATCGGCGGAGATGTTACTTCTCGCTGCAGAATTAAGCAATTCTGCATAACTTAAAACACGTTTCGACTGACTTAGCCGATTAAATTCTTTCTCTGAAATGATAACCACGTTCTTATTTCCGATTCTGGGAACGTGGATTGGTTCTCCATCGAAGGCAATATCGAAATACTTCTTTATATTAGATCGTATATCCATTTGCTTGGCTATCATATTTACTCTCCTTGTGAAAAGCGTACGGTTTTACGTACCATAATAATATATCAAAAATTTTTTTGCGTCAAGGTTAGGAATTTTACCCCCAAAATGACACTATATATATAGAAGCATAAAATTCTTAAGATTTTTTTAAAAAATATGAGCCACTTTTGGTTGCGCGCGAGTCTTTTATGTTGAGAGGCAAAAAAGAAAGGTTTCAATTATGCACTTTATGTATTCACTAACGACAATTGAAGACGCGCAAACGCCATTGGCTCCGGCACCTAAGACGCCTTTCGAGGCGGCCTTGCCTTGGATTACCGGAGCATTAATTGTGCTCATCCTTGCACTGGTTGCCGTAGTGACACGGTACGCACTAAGCTGTAGCAAGGAGCGTCAGAGGATAGCTTATATAGCCGAGGAATATAAGCTTGAGGTTGAAACAGACCTTCCCAAATGGAATCTGAACAAGCTAAGAGAAATCAGACGAGATTTGGAAGCCTCGGTGGTTATGGGTTCGCTTTCATAAACTTAAGTGAGCCCATCAAAAAACACATATCATATGGAGAGGTAGAAATGGAAGAGAGAAGACGGATTGACCGTGTGGCATATGATGCCAAGAGTGTTATCGTAGTTTGTGACACACAGGAAAAGATTTTCGCACAGGTTGTCAACCTGAGCCCCTTAGGAATGGCAGTAAGACTTCCAAAGGATTCACCTGATATTTTAGGCAAGGACATTATCATCGTAGCCGAAACATTGATAATGTACGCAGACGTAATCAGAAAAGATGAGCCTGCAAGCGACGGATCAGTGATTATCGGTATCAGCGCAAGGAAATTCACCGGTGACGTTCTGGAGTACTTGTTCGACAGAATTACACTGGATGAAGATAAATAATTAGTAACTGACAGGTACAGTAAGCTAAGTAAAAACGACAAAACCCACAAAAAACCATATAGGAAAACTGATGGCACAGTTAACCTAACCACAAGGAAAACACTACAGAAGGAGAGGAATTAGGAAAATGGTCAAAAAGAATTTGGTCAACAAAAACGTAGTTCGAGCATTATCAATCGGATTATCACTTGCTATGGCTAGTCAGCCTTTAACAGCAATGGCAGCAGGAGAAACTTCTGACACTCCTACTACAGAGCCCGTAGAAGGAAGCCCGGTTGCAGGTCCTGCAGATGATGCTAAAGAAGAAAAACCCGCTACTCAGGCAGCAGAGGTTATGGGTGAGGCTGTAGACATTAAGGATACATTTATGCCCGTAGTCGCAGCTATCCAGGAAACAAACGATGCAATCGATGCAGTTAACGCTGCAAACGCTCAGGCACCTTTACAGATTGAATTAGGCGTTAACAAGGAAGCGGCTGATCTTTCAAGGGAAGCAGATAGCAACTTCAACCACATTTCTGATGTTGCAGAGAAAGACCTTGCACTTACCGGTGATCTTGCAGGCGCAGTAGCGCAGGATTTCATTAAGGATAACTTAGAGTCCCAGGTTGAAGATAAGGTCGACGCAAGAAACAAAACTCTTACAAATGAGGAAAAGACCGGTGTTAACGATATCGTTGATAAGGCTGATGAGTTATTAGATAACACAGAGGAAACACTTACTGCTGCAGAGCAGCAGCTTGAAACCAGCAAGGATATCATTGCCAACACCAGTGATCCTGCTGTTGCAGGCCCTGCATATGAAGCTGCAAAGCAGAAAGTTGATGAAGCCAACGATGCTGTTAATAAAGCTGAGACTGATTTGGCACAGCTTGAAAGCGATTACGCTGAAGCTGAGACAAAATTCAACGATGCTGACGAAGAGTATAGAACACTCAAAGGACAATATGAGAATGCTTACAACGCATATATCAGTTATGTGAATGCAGCAGGCAGAGACGCTCAGAGCTTAGATAGAGAGTTAGAAAGACTTGAGAAGGAAGCTAATGATCTTTATAAAGCTGCAAATGCGGCTAAGGAAAGAGTTGACTTTGCTAAGGGTATGGTTGATAGAGCCAAAGCAGCTACTGAAGCAGGAAAGAAGGCTCTTGAGAAGCAGAAAGAAGAGCTTCAGAAGAGCAAATATGCTGAACTCAAAGCCCTTGAGGATAAGCTTAATGCAAGAGTAGACGACAACGAAACAGTCTACAATCCCTGGACTCACAAAACTGTCGAGATCAATCAGGAAAATGACCCTACATTTGGCGACAAGACCGGTGTTCAGAAGGGTACTTATGATGAGTACTTTGATAAGGTAGTTGAACTCTATTACATCCCTGAGGTAATTAAGGGTGAGTTTGTAAGCCTTAAGTGGAATAAGGATAACTCCAACAATGATATTTACAATTATTGTGATGTTACTTATAAGGTTGTAGAGAATGGAAAGACTGTTACTAAGACAGTTAAGTTAAACTACAAACTTAAAGAGGCCAATGACAAGCATGAGTTCGGTGGTCTTGTAATCTTCGAGAAGACAGAGCACTTCTACTTCAACCAGGATGAGCTTACAGAAGCAGAGCGCGCTGAGATTGATGAAAAGGGTGCGATCGACAAGGGTAACTACGTTGTAAGAAAGAACTCCAAGGGTGAATATGTTGCCTTTACTGACAAGAATGATCCTTGGGCAATAAAAGATGCGGAATATCATGATTTCTTTGGCAATGATGTTGAAGTGGATGTTGATGAGAAATCAACTGAAGTAACATGGAACTACTTTAATGGTATTCTTACCAGAACTGTAAAGGCTGATGTTACAACAACAACATTTACTGACAAGACTCTTGATGCAATGAGCGCAGCAACATCAACTCTTGAAAATGAAAGCGCTGCTAAGCAGGCATTTGTTGACGCCATTAATAGCAAGATTAATGCACTCACAGCCGGTCAGACACTTCTTATTACCGTTGGTGATGAGGAAATAGAGGTGGCTAAGGGCACTGTTGTTACCCTTGAAACTGCAGCACAGTATGGATATGTAAGCACAAGCGATCCCACAAAGTCAAGACATGTTGAGGATTGGCAGGAGGAGACAGTAGGCTACAAGGTATCCGGAGTCTACAGTACATACTTTACTGATACAGTAACCATTTATGACGATGGATTCAAATCTCGTAGTAGTGCTGAAACGTGGGGCAATTACACATACGACAATTATGACGCTTCAAAGGACGACGAGCACAACTGGAGAAAGAATACAGGCTGGTTTAACCTAGGATTAATTGGCGGATACTATTATGGAGAACGTACTATTGGTCAGGAAGCAAACAATGATTTGACTGTTTCCAGCTACTGGGTTGATGAGGGATGGTTCACATCTGACTGGCATAAGTATTATCAGTATTCAGGAACCTACACTGTAAATTATGAGAAATACACCTCAATGCAGGCAGATTATTTTGAGCTGTTTAAGGCATTTAATACGAGGTCAAAAGAGCAGGTAATTGAAGGTGTAAAACAGAAGATTGCAGAAAAAGGTGGCGTATACATTGGTGTTGTAAACCATGATATGAATGCCGGCAAGTTGACTATACTGTATACACCCGCAGCAGGAAGAGTTACCGATGTCGAGATCATGGAAACTGATACTACTAAGCTTGAAGATGAGCTTAAGAAGACAATCAGCGGAAACGTAGGCCGTGTGCAGATTACAGGTATGACTGCAATCATCAATAGGGTTGATAAGGG
>JAFZSQ010000021.1 GCA_017619295.1 Lachnospiraceae bacterium | reverse complement strand
CTGTCCCCGATTGCACCAACCAACTGCACATACTTGACAATTTCAGCAATTGCGCTTAGAATGGCTTAGTAATAAAGAAAGGCATTGATGGTGCAAAGTAGCATCAGTGGTCCAAAAGAGAGTGAAGCTCATCGGCTGGAAGGCTTCGCGGCAACCAATGAATTGCGAAATTTCACACCGGAGTCGTCGGAATGAAGCATATGTGTGTAGTTTCGAACGTTTGGCGCGTTAAGCCTTAATGAAGAGCATGATTTATCATGAATGCGGGTGGTACCGCGGATTTGTAAGAATTCGTCCCTCATCGTTTAACACGATGAGGGTTTTTTATTTTCCCTAAGAGAAACAGGAGGATATCATGAAGGAAAAGCTTGAACAGATCAAAGCAAAAGCATTACAGCAGATTACCGAGAGCGACAGCCTCGATAAGTTAAATGATGTGCGTGTAATGATTCTTGGTAAGAAGGGCGAACTTACCGACGTTCTTAAATCCATGAAGGACGTTGCCCCTGAAGACAGACCTAAAGTTGGTCAGATGGTTAACGATGCGAGAGCTGAAATCGAGGAGAAACTTGAGGCAGCTGTTAAGAAAATGGAAGCTGCAGCAAGAGAAGCCAAGATGAAGGCAGAGGTTATTGACGTAACCTTACCTGCAAAGAAGAACATTACAGGTCATAAGCACCCCAACACACTTGCTCTTGAAGAGGTAGAGAGAATCTTCGTAGGTATGGGATATGAGGTTGTTGAAGGACCTGAAATCGATAAAGACTACTATGTATTCGAAGCTTTGAACATCCCCGCAGATCACCCTGCAAAGGATGAGCAGGATACTTTTTACATTAACGGAGACATTCTTCTTCGTACTCAAACATCTTCAGTACAGGTTCATGAGATGGAGAAAGGCAAACTTCCCATCAGAATGATTGCTCCCGGAAGAGTATTCCGTTCAGATGAAGTTGATGCAACACACTCACCTTCATTCCACCAGATTGAAGGCCTTGTAATTGATAAGAACATTACCTTCGCAGACCTTAAGGGAACCTTGGCTGAGTTTGCCAAGGAGCTGTTCGGAGAGGATACAAAGGTTAAATTCAGACCTCACCATTTCCCCTTCACAGAGCCTTCTGCTGAGGTGGATGTAAGCTGCTTCAAGTGCGGCGGCAAGGGCTGCAGATTCTGTAAGGGATCCGGCTGGATTGAAATCCTTGGCTGCGGTATGGTACATCCTCACGTTCTTGAGATGAGCGGAATTGACCCCAACGAGTACACCGGTTTTGCATTTGGTGTGGGACTTGAGAGAATCGCACTTCTTAAGTACGAAATTGACGATATGAGACTCCTTTATGAAAACGATGTTCGTTTCTTAAAGCAGTTCTAAGGGAGGAGGAGAAAGCAGATGAATACTTCATTATCATGGATTAAAGCATACGTGCCTGACCTTGAGTGCACCGACCAGGAGTATTGCGACGCAATGACTCTTACAGGTACAAAGGTTGAAGGCTTCGAGGCACTTGATAAGAACCTCGAGAAAATTGTTGTTGGTAAAATCGAAAAAATCGACAGACATCCCGATGCCGACAAACTGGTAGTTTGTCAGGTAAATATCGGAAGCGAGACCACACAGATTGTAACAGGAGCTCCCAACGTAGAGGTTGGTCAGCTTGTTCCCGTTGTTCTTGACGGCGGAAGAGTTGCAGGCGGCCACGACGGCGGTCCTTTGCCTGAGGGCGGAATCCCCATTAAGGCAGGTAAGCTTCGCGGAGTTGAGTCAAACGGTATGATGTGCTCCATTGAGGAACTTGGTTCCACAAGAGAGTTCTATCCCGAAGCACCCGAAAACGGAATTTATGTATTTGGTGCTGACGATGATGTTAAGCCCGGTGATGATGCAATTGAGGCTCTTGGCCTTCATGACACAGTCTTCGAGTATGAAATTACAAGTAACAGAGTTGACTGCTACGGTATCATGGGTATCGCAAGAGAGGCAGCCGCCACCTTCAGAAAGAAATTCGTGGCTCCTGATGAGTCAGTTAAGGGCTGTGGCGGAAATGCTGCAGATTACATCTCTGTAGAGATTAAGGACACAGACCTTTGCTCCAGATACTGCGCAAGAGTGGTTAAGAATGTTAAAATCGGCCCCTCTCCCAAGTGGATGCAGCGTCGACTTTCATCAAACGGCATCAGACCCATCAACAATCTGGTTGATATTACAAACTACGTAATGCTTGAGTATGGCCAGCCCATGCACGCATTCGACTACAATACAATTGCCGGCAAGAAGATTGTTGTAAGACGTGCCAAAGACGGTGATGCTTTCACAACTCTTGACGGACAGGAGAGAAAGCTTGACTCTGAAGTTCTTATGATTTGTGACGGTGAGAAGGAAGTTGCCATTGCAGGTATCATGGGCGGTGAGAACTCCATGATTACAGACGATGTTGATACCGTTCTTTTCGAAGCGGCAACATTCAATGGTCCCAACATCAGAAAGTCTGCAAAGAGAATCGGCCTTAGAACCGATGCTTCAGGCGTATTCGAGAAGGGCCTTGACCCTGTAAACGCAGAGGCTGCCATTAACAGAGCATGTCACCTTATTGAGGAGATCGGCTGTGGTGAAGTCGTTGACGGAATGGTTGATGTAAAGAACCCCATTAAGCCCCTTGTAAGACTTCCCTTCATGCCTGAAAAGTATAATGCACTTCTTGGCACAGATGTTAAGAAGGATCAGATGCTTGAGATTTTCAAGGCTCTTGAAATCAAGTATGATGCTGAAAAGAACGAGCTTGTTTGTCCTTCCTTCAGACAGGACCTTTTGGGTCAGGCTGATATTGCGGAGGAAGTTGCAAGATTCTTCGGATATGACAAGATCCCTGAGACTCTTCCCAAAGGAGAGGCTACAACAGGTAAGCTTTCCTATAAGCTTCGAATCGAAGAGATAGCAAGAAGCGTTGCAGAGTACTGCGGTTTCTCACAGGGAATGACATATTCCTTCGAAAGCCCCAAGGTATTCGACAAATTAAACCTTGACGCAGACGATAAGTTAAGAGATGCCATTAAGATTCTCAATCCTTTGGGTGAAGACTTCTCAATCATGAGAACCCTTCCCTTAAACGGAATGCTTACATCTCTTTCAACAAACTACAACAGAAGAAACAAGGACGTTAAATTATACGAACTTGCCAACGTATATATTCCCAAGAGCCTTCCTCTTACAGAACTTCCCGACGAGAGAATGCAGTTCACTTTGGGATTCTACGGAGATGGTGACTTCTTCACAATGAAGGGTGTTATCGAAGAGTTCTTAGAGCATGTTGGAATGTTTGACAAAATCACCTATGATCCAAATTCCGGCAAGAAGTTCTTACATCCCGGAAGACAGGCTAATGTGGTATACGGCGGCAAAGTACTTGGATATCTCGGTGAGGTTCATCCTGCAGTATGTGATAATTACGAAATCGGTGATAAGGCATACGTTGCAGTACTTGAGATTCCTGAGATTTTACCATTCACAACTTTCGACAGAAAGTACGAAGGCATTGCAAAATTCCCTGCAGTAGGAAGAGATATTTCCATGCTTGTTCCCAAGAACGTGCTTATCGGTCAGCTTGATGATGTAATCAGACAGCGTGGCGGAAAGATCTTAGAGGATTGCAAACTCTTCGATATTTACGAGGGAAGCCAGGTTAAAGAAGGTTACAAGTCAGTTGCTTTCTCAATTACATTCAGAGCTAAGGACAGAACCCTTGAGGAGAACGACATCACAGGAGCAATGAAGAAAATTCTCAATGGACTTGAAGGTCTTGGCGCATCGCTTAGAATGTAAATTGAAGCAGTAAAAGGAATATCACTAATAGACTAAGGAGTGTGATATACATGGAAAGAAAGAATTGTTGGGAAGACATTACAACAAGAGCTAAAGAGAAAGAAGTTGACAGATTTGCCAAGGGTTATATGGAGTTTCTCAATAACGGCAAGACCGAGAGAGAATGTGTAGACCAGATTGTAAATCGCATTGAGGAAGCCGGCTACACAGAGCTTTCCAAGATTGGCAAAAAGAAACTTAAAGCGGGAGACAAGGTTTATGCCACATGGATGAACAAGACCCTTGTTATGTTCCAGATTGGTAAGAAGCCCTTACAGGAGGGGCTTAATATCCTTGGAGCACACATTGATTCTCCCAGACTTGATGTTAAGCAGAATCCTCTTTATGAGGACAACGGAATTGCTTACCTTGATACCCATTATTACGGCGGAATCAAGAAGTATCAGTGGGTTACATTGCCCCTTGCAATTCACGGCGTAGTAGTTAAGAAGGACGGAACCACCGTTGAGCTTGCCATCGGCGAGGACGAGGATGATCCCGTATTCTTCATTTCTGATTTGCTTCCTCACCTTGGAGCAGAGCAGATGGACAAGAAGGCTGCTAAGGTTATTGAGGGTGAAGCCCTTGACCTTATTGTAGGCAACAAGCCCATTATCCTTGATAAGAAGGCCAAAGAGACCGAAGAGGGCAAGAAGGCTGCCAAGGAAGCTGTTAAGTCAGGGGTTCTTGATATCCTTAAGAACCAGTATGACATTGAGGAAGAGGATTTCATCTCAGCCGAGCTTGAGATTGTACCAGCAGGAAAGGCAAGAGAGGCAGGCTTTGACAGAAGCATGATTCTTGGCTATGGTCAGGACGACAGAGTATGTGCTTACACATCTTATGAGGCAATGCTTGAAATCGGAGCTGTTGATCGTACAGCATGCTGTATTCTTGTAGATAAAGAGGAAATCGGTTCTGTGGGCGCAACAGGTATGCAGTCAAAGTTCTTTGAAAACACAGTTGCCGAGCTTATGGATGCCTGCGGATGCTATTCAGAACTTGCTGTAAGAAAATGCCTTGCAAATTCCTACATGCTTTCTTCTGATGTTTCTGCTGCTTTTGATCCTTCATATGCTTCCGCATTTGAGAAGAAGAATGCCGCAATCCTCGGAAAGGGTATTGTATTTAACAAGTTCACCGGAGCCAGAGGAAAGAGCGGTTCCAATGATGCCAATGCCGAGTATATCGGAATCATCAGAAAGGTACTTGATGACGCAAAGGTTAACTTCCAGACAGCAGAGCTTGGCAAGGTTGATGTAGGCGGTGGCGGAACCATTGCTTATATCCTTGCTTTATACGGAATGAATGTTATCGATTCCGGCGTTGCGGTTCTTAACATGCATGCTCCCTGGGAAGCAACCAGCAAGATTGATGTATACGAAGCAAAGAGAGCATACATTGCATTTTTAAATGGTATTAAATAAATGAATTCATTAAAAACTTCTGATTTTTACTTTGATCTTCCGGAGGAACTGATTGCTCAGGATCCTCTGGAGGACAGAAGTTCCTCAAGGCTTCTGGTTCTTGATAAAACCACAGGAGCTACGGAACACCATATATTTAAAGAAATAGGGTCATTTTTAAATCCCGGAGATTGTCTGGTACTTAATAACACCAAGGTTATTCCCGCAAGACTTTACGGAGCAAGGGAAGCTACCGGCGGTGCTGTGGAAGTGCTTCTTTTAAAGAGAAATGCAGACGATGTCTGGGAAACTTTGGTTAAACCCGGCAAAAAATGCAAGCCCGGAACAAGGCTTGTTTTCGGCGACGGCAGACTTAAAGCCGAAGTGCTTGAAACAGTTGATGAGGGTAACAGACTCATTAAGTTTGAATACGATGGAATATGGGAAGAGGTATTGGATTCTCTTGGTGAAATGCCTTTACCTCCATACATAACCCATAAGCTTCAGGATAAGAACAGATATCAGACTGTTTATGCCAAGTACGAGGGAAGTGCCGCTGCACCTACTGCAGGTCTTCATTTTACCAAGGAGCTTTTGGCTGAAATTGAAAACAAGGGTGTTAAGATCTGCTACGTTACCTTACATGTGGGTCTTGGAACTTTCAGACCCGTTAAGGCCGAGAATATTCTGGAGCATCATATGCACACCGAGGTTTATCAGGTTACTGAAGATGCGGCAAAGATGATTAACGACACAAAGGCAGCCGGCGGAAGAGTAATCTGCGTCGGAACCACATCCTGCAGAACCATTGAATCTGCATCGGATGAATCGGGAATCGTACACGCCGGAAACGGAGATACTTCGATTTTTATATATCCGGGATATAAATTTAAGGTTCTGGATGCTCTTATCACTAATTTCCATTTGCCGGAGTCAACTCTTGTAATGCTTGTTTCCGCTTTGGCCGGAAGAGAGAACGTTTTAAATGCATATAATGAGGCCATAAAGGAAAGATACAGGTTCTTCAGCTTCGGGGATGCAATGTTCATAAGATAAGTTTTCGCACTATTTACATTTTTAGAATAATAAAGTATTATAAATTTAGTGGTTTAAACTTATGGGAGGTTAGCATTCAATGGAAGAAAGAAGACGAAGCAAGAGAAGCGAATTACATTCAAAGCTTATTGTTAAGAGACTTGACGGATCCAGCATGGACGAGGTTGTTATCGATATTATCGATGTATCCAAGACCGGTATCGGATTTGAGAGTGAAGATAAACTTGAGATTGGCGGAATCTACGAAGCTTATCTTACCATTTGGACCAAAGAAGTAATTCACGCTTTCCTTGAGATTCGCAGAATTGAGAAGGTTGGCTCATCAACATTCAATTACGGTGCAATCTTTATCGGAATGCCCGAGATGGATGTACAGAGAATTCAGGTTTACCAGACAATCGAAGAGAATACCTGATATCCCTTTAGTTAATTTGTTAGTATCAACCGCTGCCATAAGGTGGCGGTTGTTTTTTGCTCAAATTATTCTTATAATGTCCTTGATTAATGGACACTTTTGTGGCAATATAATATTGACATTTATTTAACATATTGAGAGGAACATTATGAGAGGAATAGACACTCAGGTTCGCAAGGTCAGAAGACGTGTCTTTAAAGAAATAGCCAATCTGGCTTATAATTCTACAAATCTTATCGATGACATGGAAGCTCTTCCATACGAAATCATCAACTACGACGACGCAGTTTACAGAGAAAGTGTATATAGAGAACGAGCTATTGTGAGAGAAAGACTTAGACTGGCAATGGGTCTTTCACTTCGCCCGGAGGATAAACCAAGCCACCTTACACAGGGCTTGGAGGAGAGTAACGTAGATGAGAAATACTACGAGCCCCCTCTTATGCAGGTTATTCCTTCGGCTTGTAATTCATGTCCAATTAACCAGTATTCGGTTTCCGATAAATGCATGGGCTGCGTGGCTCATCCCTGTCGAGAGGTTTGCCCCAAGGGTGCCATAACAATGGTTAACGGCAAGTCCTATATCGATCAGGAGAAGTGTATTAAGTGCGGTAAATGTAAAGCAATCTGTCCTTATGATGCCATTTCACATCAGGCAAGGCCCTGTTCGGCAGCCTGCGGTGTGGGAGCCATTAAATCGGACGAGAGAGGACGAGCTTATATTGACAATGATCTGTGCGTAAGCTGCGGACAGTGCATGGTAAGCTGCCCCTTCGGTGCGATTGCCGACAAGAGTCAGATTTTCCAACTTATAAGAGCTCTTCAGTCAGGAAGAAAGATAATAGCTCAGGTTGCACCTGCCTTTGCAGGTCAGTTCGGGCCCAATGTTACGGCCGATATGTTTAAGACGGCTCTTAAGGAACTGGGATTTTTCGATGTATATGAAACAGCTATCGGCGCTGATTTAGGCTGTGTCGCAGAGGCTGAACACTATGTTCATGAGGTTGCTACTGGGAAACAGCCCTTCAGCTTAACAAGCTGCTGTCCTTCATGGTCAATGCTGGCCAAGAAGTTCTTCCCTGAGACAATCGATAAGATTTCTAACGAGTTAACTCCCATGGTAGCCACAGCCCGCATCATTAAGGAAGAACACCCGGATGCAGATGTGGTATTTATCGGGCCCTGCGCCTCAAAGAAACTTGAAGCGTCCAGAAGAACGGTTCGAAGCGATGTGGCTTTTGTCATAACATTTGAAGAACTGGTTGGAATGTTTGAAGCCAAGGGCATTCTGGTGGATGAAATCAAAGCCATGGACGAGATGAGAGATGCCACAAGCGCCGGTCGCGGATACGGTGTTGCAGGTGGAGTTGCCGAGGCTATCGAAAAGGTCATCAGAAAGAAATATCCCGATGTGGAAGTGATGATTGAGCATGCCGAAAGCCTTGCAGAATGTAAGAAAATGCTTATCCTTGCCAAGGCAGGAAAGAAGAATGGCTGCCTTATTGAAGGTATGGCATGTCCCGGAGGCTGTGTAGCCGGAGCCGGAACCAATCTTCCCATCGATAAGGCCAAAGCGGAAGTATGTAAGTTTAAGATGCAGGCAGAAAAAGAACTGCCTGATGAGTAATAAGTAACGGAGGAATACAAATGAAAATCAGAACAAGATTTGCACCCAGCCCTACCGGAAGAATGCATGTGGGCAATCTTCGTACCGCTCTTTACGAGTATCTGATCGCAAAACATGAGAACGGCGATTTTATCTTAAGAATAGAGGATACGGACCAGGAACGAGAAGTTGAGGGTGCTGTGGATATTATTTATCGTACCCTTGAGAAAACCGGATTAAAGCATGACGAAGGTCCCGACAAGGATAAAGGCTTCGGTCCCTACGTTCAGAGTGAGAGAGTTAAATCCGGCCTTTATATGGAATATGCCAAGAAGCTTGTAGAGCAGGGGGACGCATATTACTGTTTCTGCGACAAGGAGAGACTTGAGAGCCTTAAGCAGGTGGTTGAGGGCAAGGAGATTGTTGTTTACGATAAGCACTGTCTTCACCTTTCAAAGGAAGAGGTTCAGGCAAATCTTGATGCCGGAAAGCCTTTCGTAATCAGACAGAATGTGCCCAATGAAGGAACAACAACCTTCCACGATGAGCTTTACGGAGATATTACCGTAGACAACTCAGAGCTTGATGACATGATTCTTATTAAGTCAGACGGCTTTCCTACATATAACTTTGCTAACGTTATTGATGACCATCTTATGGAAATCACTCACGTTGTAAGAGGTAATGAGTACATTTCATCCTCACCCAAGTACCAGAGACTTTACGATGCTTTCGGATGGGAATCACCCAAGTACATTCACCTTGGACTCATTACTGACGAGAACCATAAGAAGCTTTCCAAGAGAAGCGGACATTCTTCCTTTGAGGATCTTTTGGAGCAGGGCTTCCTTACAGAGGCAATTATCAATTACATTGCACTTCTTGGATGGTCACCTGAGGACAACAACGAGTTCTTTACACTTGATGAACTTGTGAAGGCTTTTGATTACAAGAAGATTAACAAGTCCCCTTCAGTATTTGATGTTAACAAGCTTCGCTGGATGAACGGCGAATACATCAAGAAGATGGATTTCGATGAGTTCTATAAAATGGCAGAGCCCTATCTTAAGCAGGTTCTTAAGAAGGACTTTGACTTAAAGAAGATTGCAAACATGGTTAAGACCAGAATTGAGGTATTCCCTGATATTAAGGACCATGTTGATTTCTTCGAGACCTTACCTGAGTACGATCCCGAGATGTATGTTCATAAGAAGATGAAGACAACAATGGAAAGCTCTCTTGAGGTATTGAAGGATATTTTACCTGTGCTTGAGGCCTGTGATGACTATAGCAATGATGCACTGTATCAGACACTTCTTAAGTACGTAGAAGAAAAGGAAGTTAAGAACGGCTACGTTATGTGGCCCATCAGAACAGCAGTGTCCGGTAAACAGATGACTCCTGCCGGCGCTACTGAGATTATGGAAGTTTTGGGTAAGGAAGAATCCCTTAAAAGAATCAGAAAGGGAATCGAACTTCTTGAAGGAAAATAAAGCTCAATATGAAGCTATCCGGCATAATAAAGGTCCTGCCAGAATACTGGCGGGGCCGGGAGCCGGCAAGACCTATGTATTGGTCAATCGAATTTCTTATCTTATTGATGAACGCAAAGTGCCTCCGGACAAAATTCTTGTCATCACATTCACTAAGGCGGCTGCAAATCAAATGCAGCAACGTTTCGCCAAATTAAGAGGCACACTTCTTCCTGTTCATTTCCACACCTTCCATTCATTATTCTACTTTTTTCTAAAACAGAGTCATATATATTCAGATTTTTCTATCCTAACAAATCAGGACAAAATCCGTACTATCAGTCATATCAAAAATACTATTAAAGCAAAGTTCCCGGGAGAACCTTACGTAAGCAACGATTATCTTGCCACGATTATTGCTTATTATTTGAATAAGGGAACCTTTGACAGAGAGGAGACAATACTAAAAGAAGAAACAACAGGTTTTGTGATTTCACAATACTTATCTTTGATAACTGCAGAGAAAAAATTAGATTTCGACGATTTTGCCAACAAGGCGTTAGAGGTCTTTGAGAAGTTTCCGAAACTTCTTGAGAGAATCAAATCTAACTACGAGTACATACTTATCGATGAGTTTCAGGATATAAATCCGAGACAATATGAGGTGATAAAGGAGTTGGCTTCTGACCACAGGAATTTGTTTGTGGTGGGAGATGACGATCAGGCTATTTATGGATTCAGGGGAGCAGAGCCATCCATAATGAGGCAGTTTGAGGAGGATTATCCGGACTGCTCGAAGGTGCTTCTTGCTTCAAATTATCGCTGCTCAAAAGAAATTTTGGATTTTGCCTGCGAATGCATTAAGGGCAATAAGGACAGGGTTGAGAAGGAATTGTTTGCGGAGAGAGGCCAGCAGACACCGGTTGTTTTGAAACCTTGTAAGACTGCAAAGATTCAGTCGTCTGAGATTGTGTCGTTTATTAAGGAGTATTCCGGAAATTTAAGCGACATAGCCATAATCTGCAGAACCAATGCAATGCTTGACAGATACGGAATGATTCTGAGGAAAGAGAATGTTTCATATTTCTGCAAGGATACCTTCGGGAAAGGGATATGCGATATCGGGATCACCAAGGATATTTTGTCATATTTTAAGATTGCCTGCGGCAGAGCGGACAGAACTGACTATCTTCGAATAACCGACAAAGGAAGCCTCGATGTGGTCAGAGGAATTTTCAGGAAACATGAGGTTGATTTTAAGGCCATTATTAAGGCAAATAATGAGGACTTTGTTTTAAGGGAAAAACTGATGTCCTTCGACAGAAAGATGGCTCTCATGCGCCGTATGGACCCTCTATGCGCCATAGGATATATTATGAAGGCTCTTAAGTACGAAAACTATTTAATGGGACTGAGGTTAAGGAACCCATCGGAGTGCGCTTTGTTCGAAAGAACGTTAGAAACCTTAAAGGAGATGGCGGAGGATTTTGACGGGTTGCTGGAGTTTGTGGACTTCATGGCCGAGTTCTCAGTTTATGAGAAAGAAAAGCTAGAAAAGGAGAGGTATCTTAATGCTAATTCCTCTCCGAATTCACGGGTTGCGGCTTCTAATCAGGTGAATTTGCTTACAATGCATGGTTCCAAGGGCCTTGAGTTTCCCTGCGTAATTCTTCCTGATATCAACGATGGCAAGATGCCTCACACCAGGTCCTCAAATCCGATTCTGATTGAGGAGGAACGGCGCTTATTCTATGTGGCCATGACAAGGGCAAGGGATTTGCTTGTACTTACATTTCTTGGGGCGCCGGATGACTACAGGAATCACCCGTCGAAGTTCATGCCGGGCCGCCTGGTCGAGAAGGCAATGGCGCAGGCGTATACGCATAGGACTTCTGATGGAGACGGTGGCCGGGAAGGGGTAATTACCGGCGGACACTAATGTCTGGGGAATGGTATGGATTTTGTTAGTGTGCACTAATGTGGGAATTATCGCCGGATACTAATGTTTGGGGAATAGCAAGGATTTTGTTAGTGGGCATTAATATTGGGAACTGCCTGCGGCACTAATATTTTAGTTAATATGCAAATTTGTTAGTGTGAAATTTGCGATGCGTACTAACAAATATGGCATCAATTGATTCTTGTTAGTGGAGTTTTGAATAAAACTACTAATGATTTGCCCAAAAGCAAAATTCATTAGTCGATAATCGCCGAGGAATACTAATGAATTTCACAAACTTGTTTCCTGTTAGTGCAAAGGCACTTTTTTGCCACTAACGTTTTGGATGTTTTCCTGTTTTGGTAGTCAGAAAGCAAGCTGAGGACTGGATTGTGGGTCAAGCAGAGGAATAAGTCAAAGACCAGTCCAAAGATTGGGCAAAAGTTTGGGCCATAGATTGAGCTGGAGATCAATCCAAAGATTACGGAGAAAGCATGTAACTATTAAACACTAAAAAATGGAGGGTTATTAATGATTCAAGAGGAATTAAACAAAAGACAAGATTATCTAAGAAAGATTATAAGAATATGTGATAGGGCAACTGCTAACGTGCCCGAGGGATCCTTAAGGGTAACAAAGTGCAGAACGACAACTCAATACTTCCTAAGAAAGCCGGGGGAGAATGCTAATGGACTGTATTTGGCGAAAGATAATATGAAGCTTGTCAAAAAACTGGCTGAAAAAGAAGTATTTGATAAGCTAAAACAGGAAGCTGAAAAGGAATATAAGGACAACGACGCCTATCTTAAGAAGCATCCCATAGATACGCTTATTGAAGCTTATGGAAAGATTCCAAAATTGAAAAGGGAGCTGGTCGATTCGCCGGTTCTAACGGATGAGGAGTTTGTTGAAAGATGGCTTCATGAAGAATATGAAAGAAAAGAATTTGCGGAAGACGTTCAGTCATACATCAATTCAAACGGTGACAGGGTTAGATCGAAATCCGAAGTAATTATATCAGAGATTCTCAAAGACATGAGGATTCCATACCTCTATGAAGCACCGCTGAAATTAAAAGGCGTGGGAACAGTTTATCCTGATTTCAAGTTGCTGAATGTTAAGGAGAGAAGAACAATCTATCTTGAGCATTTTGGGATGATGGATAATCCGGAGTATCTGGAAGGATTTTTCAGAAAGCAGAATTCATATGTGGCCAACGGGATTGTTCCGGGCAGAGATATCATTTTTACATATGAATCTTCAAAGAATCCGCTGGATATAAATACTGTTAGGAACCTGCTTAAAACATATTTTCATAGATAGATTTTCTGTACATAGCAGTTACCTGGGTATGCATGACCTAAGAGGTGATTCCGTAAATAATTCTTACCTAAATTGTATTCTCGTAAACGGACTAGTTTATTGTCTTCTTAGGCCCAATCAATTCGCTGGCGGCGGAGGAAAAGATGATAAGTATAGCGCCAATCCAGCCGTATAAGTCCAGTGACTGGTGGAGGACGAAAACGGAGCCAAGTACAGAGACCACAGGCTCAAGATAACCCAAAACTGCGATGGACTGAACCGAAAGTGCTCCGAGGGATTCGAAGTAGAGGCAGTAAGCAACACCTGTGTGAACTGCACCAAGAAGAAGCACAAGAAAGGTTGAGCGCAAATCAAATTCAATGGATTTGCCGCGGTTGTTGTACATAACATAGGGAAGTACGGTTACTGCGGATGCTGCAAGCTGAACGATTGCTTTGTTGTATGAATCGATGCCTTTAAGTGATTTGTTGCAAATTACGATGCCTACGAAGGCGAGGGCAGCAAGAACAGGCAGGGTAATACCAATCAAATCCACATTTCCTATTCCGACGCTTACTATTCCGGAGGTCAGAACGACACCTATAAATGCGGTAATGATGCATATGGCTTTTATTGGTCTGATGCGCTCTTTGTAAAGGAAAGGCGCAATGATTACAACCATAATGGGAGCGGTGTAGTTAAGCAGACTTGCGACAGCTACAGAAATTCTTACGTAAGCTGCAAACAAAAATACCCAGTTTAAGCCAAGGAAGAATCCTGAAAGTATAAGAGGACGAAGATTTGATTTGATGGCTTTAAGGTCAACTTTTCGTCCAAGTATTTTCATAAAGACAAGTATGGATAAAGTTCCGATAACGCCTCTGGAGAAAACAACAAGCTCAGAGGGAAGGTTAATGAAACGCAAGATGGGTCCGATAGTTCCGTATATTACAACTGCAAGAATATATTTAAGTGTATTAACTTTAGAATTTGCGTTACTCATTATTATTATTTCCAATCATATTCAGTCTGCAAGTAATGATAGAGGGTATATGCATAAGAATCAAGCAATTTTTTGTTTATATTATAAAATGTTCATTTACATATTCATATTTAGCGTGATATACTATCTAACGAACGTTAGGTAGAACTACAAATAAAGGAGTAACCCATGACCAACGAAAACACCAAGGAACTGATACTTGATAAGTCAATGGAACTGTTTGCAAAAAGCGGTTATGCGGCCGCGTCTATGAGGGATATTTCACGGGCGGTTGGAATCAAGGCGAGTTCGATTTACTACCATTATGACAGCAAACAGGCCTTGCTTGATGCGATGATTGAGAGGGCAGACGATTTGACCAGTGAGTTAAAAGGCGTATTCAGCAATGCTCTCAAAAAGACAGACAAGGTCGGAAAAGAAATGTTCGTACTTACAGGGCTTCATTTTATAAAGGGGTATTTGATGAACAAAAAGATACAGCCCTTATTAAGAATACTTGAGTGCGAGAGATTCCATAGCAAAGATGCAGATAAAATGTGGAAGAAGATGATGTTTGATGCGCCCATGGAACATGAAATGAAGACTTTTGAGGAACTTATGGAACGAGGGATTATCCCTAAGGCAGATGCTTCAAAACTTGCTTTTGAGTATCAGGCAATTATTTCCATGGGGTATTTCACAGGGAACGACAAAGCGACAGAAAGATCGCTAGGCGATTTTTATGATAAATTTTTTTTATAGGAGCGGAGTAATGAAGGTATACAGAAGTAACAGAGCGGGAATCAAAATATTAAGAACTTACGACAAACTGTTGGAGCATTGGGGGTGCGAAAAGAAGGAGCGGGATATTGACACACCCTACGGATTTACACATGTTATCGAATGGGGAGATACAGATAAAAATCCATTGGTGCTTTTTCACGGAGTCGGCGACGATTCGGCGCTTATGTGGATTTATAATGCAAAGGCTCTTGGCGAGAATTTTCACTGTTTTGCAATTGATACCATCGGAGGCCCGGGGAAAAGCCTTCCGGGAGATGGCTATAACAAAACTTTCGACGACGTTAAATGGATTGACGATGTTCTTTCTAAGTTAGAAATAGAAAAAGCATATTTTGCCGGAGTTTCAAACGGAGGTTATATTATACAGCTCTATACATTGGAGAGGCCCGATAAGGTTTTAAAGGCCATAAGTTTATCCTGTTCTGTGCCTACAGGACCAAACAAAAATCCCTTAAAAACCATGATGAAAATCTTTCTCCCGGAGGCTTTGTTTCCCACAAAGAAAAATACCGAGAAACTAATCAAAAAGCTTTCAGGGAGAAATTATCGGGTTTTTACAGAAAACGATACTATCATGAACCATTACAGGGCGCTGCTTGTTGGCTTCAACAACATGGCCATGGCATATCACAAGGTGCGTTCCTTTGAGGAGGATGAATTTGAGGGGGCCCTTAACAGAATCAGAGATAAAGTGGTTTATCTTGTGGGAGAAGAAGATCCCTTCGAGAAACTGGGCGGCAAGGAAGCCTTAATCAGCAATAATATGAATGTCCGGTTTTTTGATGACGCCGGCCATGGACTTAACCACGAACTTGCTGATACAATTAATGAAAAGATAATCAGTATTTTCAAGGAGACATAATGATTAAAGCAATCAGAGCCGATATTACGAAACTGGATAACGTAGATGCCATTGTAAATGCTGCCAATGAGTCCTTGCTTGGAGGCGGAGGAGTTGACGGAGCAATTCACAGAGCCGCCGGCCCGAAACTTTTGGAAGAGTGCCGAACACTGCATGGATGCCCTACAGGACAGGCCAAAATAACAGGCGGATATAACCTGCCCGCCAAATTTGTTATTCACACTGTGGGTCCCATATGGTATGATGGTTATCGTTGCGAGCCTGAATTACTGGCATCATGCTATACCAATTCTCTGAAAGTTGCAGTGGAATATGGCATTAGAAAAATCGCCTTCCCCTCCATTTCCACAGGAGTTTACGGTTACCCAGTGGATCTCGCGGCAAAAGTTGCGGTGGGCGCGGTAAGGGATTTTTTGAAGGTCAATCCTGACGCCTTCGATGAGATCATATGGGCATGCTTTGATGACCGAACCTTGGCCGCATATGAAGGAGAGATAGATAGATGAAAAAAGGATTTGGGTTTTTATGCCTGGCATTGCTTGCTTTTGCAGGAATTGGATTGGAGGCCGTTTTGGCGTGGGTAATTGAGCCCCCTATTTTTGGAGCTGAACTCGAAAATTGGACGACCGCCCAGCATATTATTCACTGGATTATCACATGTATTCTCTGGGGATTATCAGCATGGGCAGTTACTTCGATTGCCAAGAGAAGTTATGGCTTTGATATTTTTGAGAAAGGCAGAAAAGTTGAAACCTGGAAATGGATTCTGGTTGCTGTTCTGGTAATCTTCAGTCTTGTGGTTTCATATTTAGACTGGAACGGAATCAAGGTTGTTAAGGAGTTTAATTCAAATGGCCCCTTAAAGTTTGTTTTCCAGTATATATATTATTGCTTTGAAGTTGCACTGGTTACATTGATTCTTGTTTTCGGTCAGAAGGCTTTTGAAGAGTGGTTTAAGAACAAGAACATTCCATATGGCGGTATTATTGTTGCCATCACCTGGGGAATCGGACATTTTATGACCAAGGACTTTACAACGGGAATTTTAACCACAATCGCAGGACTTGCATACGGAAGTGTTTATCTTCTTGTTAACAGAGACATTAAGAAGTCATATATACTTCTTTGGCTCATGTTTGTTTTATAATATTTGTTTTGTAAAAATCCGGCTTTCTACTGGCCGGATTTTTTATTGACTGATATTCAATAGATGTTATTATGAATTCATGAGCTTTTTGGTTAAAAAATTTGATGAACTGACAAATAGAGAGTTATACGAAATATTGAAATCCCGTGGGGATATCTTCATGATGGAGCAGGAAATTCTCTATGTGGATGAAGACGATGTGGACTACAAGAGCCTTCATATTTTCTCCATGGAAGACGGAAGAGTAACTTCGTATCTGAGAGCTTATTACGACGATAATGGAGTGCTTAAGATTGGAAGAGTGCTGACATTAAAGCATGGAGAAGGCCTTGGAAAGAAACTTATGGAGTTCGCTCTTGAAGAGATTCCGAAAAGAATGCCTGCAGATAAGATTTGCATGGACGCTCAAAAGCATGCCATAGGGTTTTATGAGCAGTTTGAATTTAAGGTAACGTCTGACGAGTATGTTGAAGAAGGCGTGGTACATGTAGATATGTGCCTGGACTTATAGAGGAGCCTTGAAAAAATGGCAACTGATAAATCGGATAAGTGGTATATTTATATACTTGAGTGTGCGGATAAGACTCTTTATACAGGATCGACAAATGACCTGGATAAGAGGCTTGAGGCTCACAATTCCGGAAACGGGGCCAAGTATACAAAGGCTCGTCTTCCTGTAAAACTTGTCTATCATGAGGAGTTTGATGATAAGAAGGAAGCCATGAAGCGAGAATGGTATATAAAGCACAAACTATCCAGAAAGCAAAAGATGGAACTCATAACTTCAAAATGATATAATCAAAACAAATTCAACCTTAGGAGGTTAGTATATGACCGAGAAATACGAAAACGACGGCGCTGAAGAAGAAATGACAGTTGAACTTGATATAGACGGTGAGAAGATTACCTGCAGTGTTGTAACTATCTTTACTGCTTCAAACAAGAAAGACTACATTGCACTTCTTCCTCAAAATGAAAACGGCGAGAATGAAGACGGTGAAGTTTGGATCTACGGCTACAGCGAGAATCCTGATGACACCAACGAGGAGCCGGTTCTCAGATATATCGAAAGTGATGAGGAGTATGAGATTGCTTCGGATGCTTTTGATGAGTTTCTTGATAATGTTGAGTTTGATGAAATGATATAAATATTATTTTCTATTTAATCGCTTTCTGCGTTCTTTATAGTCGGGGATGATGCGGGCAACTTCAGCCCAGAACTTCTTTGAGTGGTTCATATGGATTCTGTGGCAGAGTTCGTGAACTACGACGTAGTCGAGAATTTCCAGGGGCTCCAATACGAGCCTGAAACTGAAATTTAAGTTTCCGTCTTTTGAACAGCTTCCCCAGCGAGTCTTGGTATCCTTTATGGCGATTCTGTTGTAGCTTACGCCGATAATGGGAGCGTAGTAATCTACTCGCTGTGTAATAAGAATCCTGGCCTGCTTTACAAGGCGCTTCTTTTCTTCGGGAGAGAATTCTTGGGGCCTTGGGGCAGGATTCTCCAAAACTTTCTTTATATTCTTGTTAATCCAATCAGCTTTCGACTCCACAAATTCGTTAATTCTTCTTGTGGATGCAAGAAGAGGTGCTCTGACGATTACGCTGCCGTCAGGCTTTATTGTTATGGAGACGGTTCGCCTTTTGCTTCGAATCAATTCATACTCAATCATGAGAATATTATAATACTTTTGATACCTTATAAGTGGTATAATTTCGAGGTAATAAATCTAAAGAAAACAGAGATACATTAAATGACCAGTTCAGAACTACAATACAAAAAAATGACGGAAACGCCCATACCAAAGCTGATTCTAAGCCTTGGACTTCCCACGACTTTAAGCATGCTTGTAACCAACATTTACAATATGGCTGACACCTATTTCGTCGGAAGGCTCGGAACCAGTGCCAGCGGTGCCACAGGTATAGTTTTTGGCCTTATGGCTATTTTGCAGGCATGTGGCTTCATGTATGGACAGGGCTCCGGAACGGTGGTTTCAAGACGCCTTGGGGCGGGGAAGAAGGATGAAGCCAGCGAGTATGCCACCATGGGATTTCTGGCTTCGCTTATTACGGGAATTCTTGTTCTTGTTTTAGGTCTTATTTTTGTAAAACCACTTATGTATCTCCTTGGAAGCACAGATACAATTTTCCCCTATGCCAAAACATATGCCATGTGCATTTTATGTGCTGCTCCGGCAATGCTTGTAAGCTGTACTTATAATAATATTTTAAGATACGAAGGCAAAGCCACCTATGCCATGATTGGCCTTATAAGCGGTGGTATTCTAAACATTTTCCTTGATGCGTTATTCATTGTCGGCCTTGGAACGGGCATCATTGGTGCAGGAATTGCCACAGCGATTTCCCAGTACGTCAGCACGTTTATTCTTCACATAATGTACAGAAACTGTGAGTCCAAGATAAGCAGACAGTATTTCAGGAAAGATATTCATATTTTCACCAAGATTGTTAAGGGCGGTTTCCCCAGCATGGTTAGACAGGGCCTTGGAAGCATATCCGTAATGGCTTTAAACCATGCATGCAAGCCCTACGAAGATGCTGCAATAGCTGCAATGAGTATAGTTTCAAGAATCGTCAACTTCTTATTCAGCGTAGGCCTTGGCGTGGGCCAGGGTTACCAGCCCGTTGCAGGCTTTAACTACGGCGCTAAGAAGTACAGCAGAGTCCGAAAAGGCTTCTTCTTCACCTGGGCCTTCGGAACGGCATTGCTTGGCCTTTTTGCAATCACTGCATTTTTCTTTGCAGAGCCTTTGGTACATCTTTTCAGAGATGATTTAAAGGTTATGGAAATCGGCACCGTGGCCATGAGATATCAGTGCCTGTCCCTTTTATTCCTGCCCTTTAGCGTTTGTAACAACATGATGTTCCAAAGCACCGGCAAATCGCTGCAGGCTTCAATCCTCTCAAGCTTCAGGAGTGGATTGTTCTTTATACCTGTAATACTGATTTTCCCTCAGATTTGGGGACTCTTCGGAATACAGATTTCCCAGGCTGTGGCGGATGTGCTTGCCAGCGTTTTCAGTATTCCTTTTACGGTGTCATATTTCAAAAATCTGCCCCCGGATGCAAATTCGTGATATAATACCACTATATTTGGCATTGGAGTTTGGTTAAGATGGCTAAGGCATTTGAAATCATTACCTCGAAAAACATATATCCCATGGGAGTTTCACTTAAAGATGGCATATTGCACGTATGCCTTGAAAGAGCTGGAAGCGCCTTTGGGATTATTTTATTTGATTCCAAGAAGACTGAACTTGGAAAGATAGATTTTACGTCAGCTCCTCATGTAGGCAAGGTCTATTACGGCGATATTAACCTTAAGGGTTATAAGAAAATACTTTATAAGATTTACGCTGACGATAAATTCGTCGGTGATTCCTTCATGCGAAACTTCGATGGCAAGAGTGAATTTGGCTTCCCGGTTAAAGATGACGAGGTATACTTCGTAGCCGAGGATTCAAGCTATGATTGGGAAGATGACGATTTTACCATACATCCATACAATGAAACTTTCATGTATTTAATGCATGTAAGAGGTTTCACGAAGCACCCCTCCTCCAAGGTTAACGGAAAGGGATGCTTTAGCGGTGTTGCGGAGAAGATAGATTACCTTAAGGAGCTTGGAATCAACAACATCGAGATGATGCCCGTTACCGAGCTTAAGAAGAACAGCAAAACTGTCCTTGATCCTACAGGCAATCTTAACAAGATTAATTACTGGGGCTACCAGAACAGCTACTATTATTGTCCCAATAAATCTCTGGCAAAATCCAAAGACGCTCCAACCGAGTTCAAAGACATGGTTAAAGCTCTTCATAAGAACGGTATCGAATTGATTCTTCAATTCTACTTCCCCGATGAAGTTAAGCGCGGTGAAATCAAGGATATTCTCGTGTACTGGAGAAGTGAATTCCATGTGGACGGCTTCCGTCTTAAGGGAGACAACCTTCCCAAGAGGATGCTTAACGAAGCGCCTGAGCTGAAGGAATGCAAATTGATTTACGACTACATCGATAAGTGGGAAATTGATGAGACCGACGAGATAAAGAGAATCGCATCTTACCAGGATGATTATATGTATGATATGCGCCGTTTCCTTAAGGGAGATGAGGGCGTTACGGATATTGCCTTAAGGCACATGAGAGAGAATCCCGACGAGTTCGGCGTTATAAGATTCTTCACCAACTATTACGGATTTACCTTAAGGGATCTGGTGAGCTTCGACAGAAAGCATAACGAAGACAATGGCGAAAACAATATGGATGGCGCGGCTTTTAACTTAAGCTGGAACTGTGGTGTTGAGGGCACCAGCAGGAAAGCATCCATCAACAAGCTTCGTATGAAGCAGACTTTGAATGCCCTTACAATGCTTACATTTACTCAGGGTACTCCTTTGATATTCATGGGAGATGAGTTCGGAAACAGCCAAAAGGGAAACAATAACCCTTATTGCCAGGATAATGCCGTTACATGGTTAAACTGGGCTAATTTGGACCAGAATAAGGCCTTATTTGACCTTACAGTGAAGCTTTTCGCTTACAGAAAGGCTCACCAATGCATTCATCCTTCAAAAGCACTCAGATTAATGGATTATATATCCTGCAGCTATCCGGATTTGTCATATCACGGAGAGGAAGCATGGAAGGCTGATTTGTACAATTACAACCGCCATGTGGGACTCTTGTTTGCAGGCAAATATGCAGGAGAGAATGACAAGTTCATTTATCTTGCCATTAACATGCATTGGGAGAAGCACGATTTTGCTTTACCTAATTTACCTGAGGGCATTGTTTGGAAGAAGAAATTTGACTCAGATGAGTTTGACAAAGCTTTGAAAGAAGATATTTCAGATGAGGGTCGAATTACATTGGCACCAAGAAGCGTTGTTATCTTGGAAAGCCTGGGGGAGAGTGCACCTGACAAAAGAAACGTTAAAAGAAAGAAGAAAGATTTAAATGCTTAAAGGTTGGCAGCACTTCAAAACCATCACACATCACAGAATCCTTGTATGCAAAAAATGCTTTAAGGTGGGACTTATATGGCAGGGGCTTACACATGACCTGTCCAAGTACTCCTACACTGAGTTCAGGGTTGGAGCGAAGTATTATCAGGGACATAGAAGCCCTAATGCCGCAGAAAGAGAAGATATCGGTTTTTCCACTGCATGGCTCCATCATAAGGGACGCAATAAACATCACTTTGAATACTGGATTGATTTTGGCGTGGTTGACGGCAAGATAGATGTCATTACCTGCCCCATTCCAAAGAAATACCTTGTGGAGATGGTAATGGATCGTATTGCGGCCAGTATGGTTTATTTAGGAGATAAGTACACGGATGCCTCGGCTCTGGCATATTTTAAAAGGGAAAAAGATCTGGGAAATAATTTAATCCATCCGGATACCGAAAAGGATCTGGTGATGATTCTTGAAATGCTCGCAGAAAAAGGTGAAAAAGAGACTTTCAAGTTCATTAAAAAGTATTTAAAAGACAAAACGGAGTGATATGGCCATGGAGCAGATAACCAGACAACAGGTTGCAGAGATTGTAAATAAGCAAAGAGAGTACTTTAAGAAGGGTGAAACTCTCGATGTTAACTTCAGAATAAAGCAGCTTAATAAGCTTAAACAGATGGTTGTAAACAATGAGGCGAGAATGATAGAAGCTCTTAAAGCGGACCTCGGAAGACATCTGGTTGAAGCTTATTTTTGCGATGTGGGAAGCGTTGTACTTGAAATCAACGAGACCTTAAAGGGCCTTAGAAGATGGGCGAGACCGAAGACATTGTTCAGTGGCCTTCATTGTGCGCCCAGCATTATTACAAAGGTGTACAGAATGCCTTTTGGCAACACTTTGATAATGAGCCCCTTTAATTTCCCTTTCCTTCTGGCCTTGGGACCTTTGATTCCTGCAATAGCAGGCGGAAATACTGCCGTGATTAAGGCAAGCCATAAATCTGCCAACTGTACGGCACTTTTGAAGGAACTTATCAGCGAGACATTCGCTGAAGAATATATAACCGTTATTGACGGCGACCATGATGTGGCAGATTACTGCCTTGAGGAGCGCTTTGATAAGATTTTCTACACAGGTTCTCCCAGGGTTGCAGTTCATGTTATGGAGATGGCAGCCAAGAACCTTACTCCCGTAACTTTGGAGCTTGGCGGAGAGAACGGTAACTGGTGCATTGTAAGAAAGGATGCTGACATTAAAGACGCCGCAAGAAAGATTGCCTTCTTTAAAGCCTGCAACAGCGGCCAGATTTGTATTAACCTTAATCATGTAGCTGTGGCAAGAGAAGTGGCTGACGAGTTTATCAGGGAGCTTAAGAAAGCCTTTGAAAGAACGGTTGGTGTCGATCCTGTTAATTCAGATGAATACCCTAAGCTGATATCCCCTGAAGCTTATGATAAATGCGCGGCTGAAGCCGATGAATTCAGAAGCAGAATAGTGTATGGCGGATTTGGTAATAAGGAAAAACAGAAATACGCTCCAACAATCATTTATCCTGTAAATACTGACGAGAGCCTGGTTAATCATGAGCTTTTCTGTCCTATAATTCCCATTATTCCTTTTGATGATGACAAGGTTGATGAGATTATAGATGTGATGGCAAGTAAAGAACACGGCTTGGCACTTTATATTTTCACAAGAAATAAGAAATGGGCAAATAAGATATTCAGAACCCAGCAGTACGGAGGAGGATGTTATAACGAGGTTATCCTTTTCCTGATGGTTAAAGGAGCGCCTTTCAACGGAACAGGACGTTCCGGAATGGGCACATATCACGGCAAATTCGGATTCGAGGAATTCAGCCATCCTTCAACGGTGCTTTATGGCTTAAGACACTTTAACTTAAACATGAGAGAGCATCCTTACGAAGGAAAGACCTATAAATATAAGCTTCTTAAATTCTTCGAAAGATAAACAAACAAAAAGCGTTCGGACTCATATGAATCCGAACGCTTTATTATTTTTAATTACTTTGATTTAACTTCTTTCCAAAGTTCGTTGTAGAGAGCGTCTCCGTCCTCGCCAAGATAAACGTAAGTTTCAAGGTTGTTGTACTTGGTAAGATCAGGGAATGCAATCTCTGAATTTCTGATATCCTCATCCTCAATAAGAGCCTTTGCAGCATCATTGGGAGTAGAGTATGTGATGTATTCAAAGTTCTTAAGCGCTATGTCATCACGGCACATGAAATCGATGAACTTCTCAGCACATTCAACATTCTTTGCGTTCTTGGGAATTACCCATGAGTCAATCCAAACATTGGTACCTTCCTTGGGAATAACGTACTCGAGGTTCTCGTTCTCACGCTGTGTGTAGATAGCTTCACCAGAGTAGATAACGCCGATGGCAGCCTCATCACCGATCATCTTGTCACGAACCTGGTCGATAACATAAGCCTGTACAAGAGGCTTCTGCTCAATGAGAAGATCCTTGGCAGCGTTAAGTTCAGCCTCGTCAAGAGAGTTCATGGAGTTGCCGTTAAGCTTTAAAGCAACCATGAAAGCATCACGAACTGAATCCTGCATAAGAATGTTGTCTTTGTATTTCTCATCCCAGAGAACTGACCATGAATCGATGGGTTCATCAACCATTGTCTTGTTGTAAAGAATACCTACGGTACCCCAGCAGTAAGGAACGCTGTACTCGTTTGTAGGGTCGTACTCTTTAGCTGTCTCATAGTACTGAGCGCCAATGTTTGCCTTGGCATTGGGAATGTTGTCGAAGTTAATTTTCTGAAGAAGATCGTTCTCAATCATCTTGCTTATCATATAGTCGGAAGGGCATACAACATCATAAACAGCTGCACCTGCCTCAACCTTGGGATACATGATTTCATTTGTCTCAAACTCATCATATATAACCTTGATTCCTGTTTCTTCTTCGAACTGATTAAGGACCTCGGGATCAATGTACTCACCCCAGTTGTAGACGTAAACTTCCTGTTTACCTCCACCATTTGCACCACAGCCCATAAGGGTTGCCATGCACATGCTCGCCATCAAAAGCACTGCGATAACTTTTTTCATAATTATTTAATCTCCTTTTTTATTTTCCTTTGGCATGTAATTAACCAAGAAAAGCAATACTAAAACAGATATAAAAATAATGGAAGAGAGGGCGTACATTTCAGGCTTGATGCCCTTCTTTACTTCCGAATAAATCTTTGTTGAAAGGGTATCGATTCCGGCGCCCTTCGTAAAGTGAGTGATGATGAAATCATCAAGTGACATTGTAAATGCCATGAGAAATCCTGATAAAACTCCGGGAAGAATATCAGGGAAAACCACCTTCATAAATGCTCTGAAAGGTGATGCCCCAAGATCAAGAGCAGCCTCATAAGTGCTTGGATTAAGAGCCTTGAATCTTGGCAGTACGCTCAAAATTACATAGGGTATGTTAAAGCTTATGTGAGCCAGTAATATGGTCATGAAGCCGAATCTGATTCCCAGGGTTATAAACAAAAGCATCAGTGAGATACCGGTTACAATGTCCGCATTTAGCATTGGAATATTTGTTATTCCGATAACTATTGAACGGGATCTCTTCTTCATTGCCTGAATAGCGATGCAGGCGATGATTCCAATAATTGTTGCCACAAGTGATGATACGAAAGCAATGAGAAGGGTATTTCCCAAGGCAGCCATAATATCATCATTCTTAAACAATGAAATATACCATTTTCCGGTGAATCCGCCCCATTTGGCCCTGGTTTTGGACTTGTTAAAGGACAGCACAATCAAAGTAACAATTGGAGCGTAGAGGAAAATCAGTATGAGAGTAATGTATAACTTCTTAAGTGCATTTCTCATAGCATTGTTCCCTCCCCGTCTTTGTCGGTAATGGCGGTGATGAGCATATTAACTATGATAAATATCATAAGGACTATTGAAAGTCCGCTGCCCAGATGCCAGTTGCCTGTCTGAGTGAATTCCTGCTCAATAACGTTACCGATAAGCAAAATCTTGGAACCACCAAGGAGAGTGCTTATAACGAAGGTTGTGAGAGCGGGAACGAACACCATGGTTATTCCGCTTATGATGCCGGGAGTACTTAAGGGCAGCATAATCTTAAGGAAAGTCTGGAAACCGTTGGCACCCAAATCTCTTGCAGCATTTATAACGTTCTTGTCAATCTTTGAAAGAGAGTTATAAATGGGCAAAACCATGAAGGGAAGGAAGTTATAAACCATACCAAGGATTATGGCGCCGGAAGTATTGATTATGTTGATTCCGGGTAAACCAATTGTCTTAAGTATGGAGTTGATAACTCCGGTTTTCTCAAGCAATGTCTGCCATGCGAGTGTTCTTAAAAGGAAGTTCATCCACATGGGCAGAATGAAAATGAACACAATGAAACTGTGCTGATTAACGTTAAGCTTTGCAAGGATCATTGACAAAGGATAAGCGAGAATCAGACAAATAATTGTGCTTTCGATTGAAAGCTTAATGGCAAGCCAGAGAGCCTTTGAGTGCTCTACAGTGGCAATTGCCAGTATATTTTCCAGTGTAAATGCTCCGGACTTATCTGTAAGACCGTAGTAGAAGACCATCAGCAAAGGGATGATGATGAAAACTACGGACCAGAGAAGATAGGGAGCAGAGAGAATCTTTTTATTCATCTACTCCGATAGCCTCCTCATCCTCAGATACGGGCTTATTCATAATCTGAATATTGAAAGGATCAACCTTGATTCCAACTTTGGTTCCTACCTGGAAGCATTTGGTAGACTGTACAAGCCATTCGTAGCCTCTTGCCATAACTTCCATCTCGTAGTGAACACCCTTAAAGATTACGTGGCTTACTTCACCTTCGATGGTGCCGGTTCCTTCAGGGACGAGTTCTACGTCCTCAGGTCTTATAACAACGTCAACAGGAGTGTTGTTACCGAATCCTTCGTCGACGCAGGCAAATTTTGCACCAAGAATCTCAACCAGTTTATCCTCAATCATGATGCCGGGAAGAATATTGGAATCTCCGATGAAGTCCGCAACAAATGCGTTCTCAGGTTCATTGTAAATCTTCTCGGGAGTACCAATCTGCTGGATATAACCCTTGTTCATGACAACGATGGTATCGGACATGGTAAGGGCTTCCTCCTGGTCGTGAGTTACATATATAAAGGTAATACCAAGTTCGTTCTTAAGACGGATAAGCTCATACTGCATGTCCTGACGAAGCTTCAAATCGAGAGCTCCGAGAGGCTCATCAAGTAAAAGGAGCTTAGGCTCATTAACGATAGCTCTCGCAATGGCGATTCTTTGCTGCTGACCGCCGGATAATGAATCGGGCATTCTGTTCTCGTAGCCGTCGAGGTTAACGAGCTTTAAGGCATATTTAATCTTATCGTTGATATAAGATTTGGATTTGTTCTTTATCTTTAATCCGAAAGCAATGTTTTCGGCAATTGTCATATGTGTGAAAAGAGCATACTTCTGAAAGACCGTGTTAAGGGGTCTTTTGTTAGGGGGAAGTTTTGTAATATCGGTTCCCTCAAATATAACTTTACCTGTATCGGGAGTTTCAAAACCACCAAGGATTCGAAGAGTGGTGGTCTTTCCACAACCGGAAGGCCCGAGAAGGGTAAGAAACTCATTCTCTCTTATATATAAGTTTAAATCGTCGATGATCAACTCACCGTCGAATGATTTAGAGATATTCTGGAGATCAACAAGCTTTTTCATCTGTATGCTTCCTTTATGATTAGAATGATGGAGGCGTGCTTACCCAAATAAGGGAAGCTCCTGTTTTATCGTTTGCTTTAATATAGTGACCGGAATCGGAGGTGAAATAGAAGGACTCGCCTTTCTTAACCTTCATGGCTTTGCCGCCCACAAAGAGGGTAATGCTTCCCGAAAGAACGTAGCCGAATTCTTCACCTTCGTGAGGAACATCGGGATATGTGGAACCGCCGGGTTTAAGAGTCAGTCTTATGGGCTCCATAATGTTCTTCTGGGAGTTGGGAATTATCCATTCGATTTTGTTTCCGAGAGAATCATCATTCTTCTCGAAATAATCGGAATCATGGAAGACAACCTGTTTATCCTCCGAATCCTTAAAGAATTCTTTAAGGTCTGTTCCCAAAACCTGCAAAATATCGACGAGAGTTGCAATGGAAAGGGAGGTCAAATCTCTTTCAAGTTGTGAGATAAATCCCTTCGAAAGCTCAGCTCTGTCTGCAAGTTCTTCCTGTGTAAGTCCGTTTAATACGCGTAATTCCTTGATTTTATTACCGATTTCCATGTCTCAATCGCATTCCTCAAATATTAAACCAAAAGTTTACTTTTACTAAACACGCCGAGACTAATTATACATCTGTAAATACATTTGTCAATTGTTATTTTACATATAGAATGATATAATTTTAGGTACACACAGGAGGCTGTTATGACTGGTACAAAGTATGTTGCATATGTCTCTACTTATACAATGGGAGACAACCACGGAATTAAGATTTACGATGTCGATATGAAGAAGGGCAGATTTACCGAGAAAGCCCAGGTTGTTATCACCAATTCTTCATATGTTACATTGGCAAAAAACAACAAATATCTCTATTCCATCACTGATTTCGGCGTTGAAGCCTATGAAATACAGAAAGACGGAATGTTAAAGGTTATAAATATGGCGCCCATTAACGGCATGAGAGGTTGCTACCTGACTACGGGAAACGAGGACAGATACCTGTTTGTAGCAGGATACCATGATGGTAAGGTTACAATGCTCCGCCTTAATGAAAATGGTTCCATTGGTGATATAACCGATGAAATTTATAATAAGGGAATGGGTATTGCCAGTGAGCGTTCCTTCAGACCACACATCAGTTGTGTAAAGATGACCAGAGATTCCAAGTTCCTTTGCGTTGCCGATCTTGGAATGGACCACGTGGATGTTTATGCCATCGATTATGAGAAGGGCAAGCTTAAACACGTGGATGTTATAAGAAGCGAACAGGGCTCCGGTCCCAGACATATTAAGTTTTCCAAAGACGGCAAATTCCTTTATATAGTTCATGAAGAGAAGAGTTTCATAGATGTTTACAGCTACGAAGAAAGGAATAATATGCCTTTCTTTGAGAAGATTCAGAACATCTCAACTTTAAATGATTATCATGCCGGCGGAACAGTGGCGAGTGCGCTGACTTTTTCCGAGGATTATAAATACCTTATAAGCACCAATGCCGGAGACAATTCTGTTGTGGCATATAAGGTGGACACCAAGACAGGACTTCTTACAAAGTCCCTTTGTCTTCCTGTAAGCGGAGAGTATCCCAAGGATGCTGCGCTTTTCCCCGATAATAAACATCTCGTGAGCCTTAATCACGAATCAAATACCATGACGTTTTTCTCCATTGATATGGACAAGGGAACCCTTGTCATGAATGGACCGGAAATCAAAGTTGAAAGTCCTAACTGCGTAATCTTTAAGAGTATAGAAGGCTAAGCAATGGCTAACACTGCGATGAAGAAAACTTTCCTTGATAAACTCAGGGAAAAAGTAAACGGTTGGTATCGAAAGAACCCTGCATTAAGGCCTCTCTACAAGGCCTTTGTTGTAGTGGTTCTTTTTTTCTATCATATCGTTATGCATTTTGCGGGTAACGGTAAGAAGTACCTTTGCGGAATCACAATAATTGCTCTGTTTATCGCAAACGGCAGCTTTACTTTCTACGGCAACGGCGAGGTTATCCACGCGGAAGCGGCAAGTAACTCGGATATAGCCCTTGTAACCGAGAAGGAAGTGGAGACTTCCGACATTTTACCGGAAGAGGCTGATCCTACTGCATACGGCTCCGGTGATTATCAGATTGAAGCGACGGAGGATTCCTTTACTCTTGAGGATATCTGGGATGAGCACGCTTCATATCTTGAGCAGGAAGATGCTGTAATACCCACCGAGGACACATATAAGAACCTGACTTTTGATAAGGACGACTGGAGAATTATCCTTGTAAATAAGCAACATCCCATTCCTGACGACTACGAGTTTGAACTTGCGGTTATTAAGGATTGGATGATGTGCGATTCAAGAATTCTTGAGAATCTTCTTCTTATGATGAAGGATGCCAGCAAGGACGGATATCCTCTGGCAATCAATTCACCCTATAGAAGAATGTCGGATCAGGTATTTTTGTTTGATAGAAAGATTAACAAGTTCATGGGTCTTGGAATGTCTTATATGGACGCTTATAAAACCAGCGCTTACTCCGTTACGGTTCCCGGTGCGTCAGAGCATCAGCTGGGGCTTGCTCTTGATTTGGTTGCAGCCGGACACAACGTTTTAAACGAGGCTTTCGGAGAAACCGGTGAGGGAATCTGGCTTAGAGACAATTCATATAAGTATGGATTTATACTTAGATATCCAAAAGGCAAGGAGCATATTACGGGAATCGAATATGAGCCCTGGCATTTCAGATATGTTGGTGTAGAGGCCGCCACCATAATTTATGAGAATGATTTATGCCTCGAAGAATTCTGGGAGGAATATGTTTATTAATGTATAAATTAATCAAGAAATGCGGCATGGCCAAAAGAGGAGAGTTTACGACAGTACACGGTACTGTTCAGACCCCTGTTTTTATGAATGTTGGAACCGTTGCTGCAATAAAGGGAGCTGTTTCCACGGCTGACCTTGAACAAATTGGAACACAGATAGAATTATCCAATACTTACCACTTACATGTGCGTCCCGGTGACGAAGTGGTGAAGAAATTGGGCGGACTTCACAAGTTTATGAGCTGGAATAAGCCAATCCTAACCGATTCAGGCGGCTTCCAGGTTTTCTCTTTGGCAAGCCTTAGGAAAATCAAAGAAGAGGGCGTATATTTTAACTCTCACATTGACGGAAGAAAGATTTTCATGGGCCCGGAGCAGAGCATGCAGATTCAGTCCAATCTTGCATCCACAATTGCCATGGCATTCGACGAATGCCCTCCGGCTTTGGCTGAAAGAGACTACGTTATTAAGTCGGTGGACAGAACCACCAGATGGCTTGAGAGATGTAAAGCAGAGATGAACAGACTCAATTCTCTTGAAGATACCATCAATAAGAATCAGATGCTCTTTGGTATTAACCAGGGCGCAATCTACAATGATATAAGAATAGAACACGCCAAGAGGATTTCTGAATTTGACCTTGACGGATATGCGGTTGGAGGTCTTGCGGTTGGTGAGAGTCATGAGCAGATGTACGATGTTCTTGAACATGTTGTACCTTACCTGCCTGACAATAAGCCCACATATTTAATGGGTGTAGGTACTCCTGCAAATATCCTTGAGGCAGTTGAAAGAGGAGTGGATTTCTTTGACTGTGTTTATCCTTCGAGAAACGGAAGACATGGCCATTTATATACCAATCATGGAAAGATTAATCTTTTCAATGTGAAGTATGAACTGGACGACAGGCCTATAGAGGAAGGCTGTCAATGTCCTACATGCCAGAGGTATTCGAGAGCTTACTTAAGACATTTGTTAAAAGCTAAGGAAATGCTTGGCATGAGGCTTTGCGTTACACATAATCTCTATTTCTACAATAAAATGATGGAAGAAATCAGGGATGCTCTCGATGAGGACAGATTCCCTGAATATAAAGCTAAGAAATTGGCGGCGGTTTCCGGAGAGTCATAAACTGTATTGGGAGAGGAGGACTGAATGTATGAAAAAGATTATTTCATGTATGTTAGTCATTGTGTTAGTGGGTACAATGTTTGCCGCTTGCGGTAAGCAGGAAGTAAATGATCAAAACAAAGCTCAGGTGGAAGTCGTTGATGTGCCTGAAGCTAATGAAAATGCGGAAACGGAGTCGGAAATCGTTACCACCGATGCAACGGTTCCGTCAGCTGAAGAATTAGAACTTGCTGTCAAATCAAGGGAAGCTTACGAGAAATTCCTTAAGGGGGAGGAACTCCTATATTTTGACAAGATTACCGTGCTAGCTGATCCTGATGTACAGGAGAGGAGATATGGTATTTTTGCCAATGCAGGCGGATTAACACTTGATGAGTTCGTTAAGAATTACTGCGGCGGAATGGGTGAACAATGGGATACGGATTATAAGCCTACAGATACTCTTTATTCCTTTATAGACTGTGGCGCAGATGAGATTCCCGAGCTTGCTTTGGAACTTACGGGCGGTATGCTTTGGGAGAGCGAATATACAGATATATTCGTTATTAAATATATAGATGATAAATTACAGCTTTGCTACCAGGACAATGCCGGCTACAGATCTTATTGCGGATTAAATAAGTATGGTTACGCATATAGAGGCGGCTCAAACAGCGCTTTTTCCCACAGCGTAGAATACCATGTTGTGGATGCGGCAGGGGATGAGCATTTCGTTTATAACGTTGAATTTACCTATGGCATTTCTTCGGTTTATTCTCCGGAGGCAGATTATGAAATGTATTCCAAGGCTCTTGATGCCGGAATCGAAGATGATGTTCAGGTTAACATTTACAACCTGAATTACGATGAGGAAGCCTTCTTAAAAGACGATTTTGATTACAATGAGTATGCTAACAGCTGCTTATACACGTTCTTCAGGGTTGATGAAGAGGGATTCAAGGTTGATGATACAAGTATTTACGAGGCCGACAGCCCTTACATGACCATGTGGAAATCAACAAAGCTTCCTTTCTATACTGACGAAGAGATAAACGAAGAACTTTGGGAGAAAAAAGCCTTGTTTGGAGTAACCGAAAAGATTGAGAACGGGGCAGATATAGACGATTGGAAATCAATAAAGTAATTAAGAACGACCACTTTAACTTAAGACAGATTGCATTGTCCGGACAGTGTTTCAGATTCAGAGAAACAGGTGAAGGAGAATTCCTTATTGTGTCCGGAGAGAATGCTGCTTTTGCAAGACAGATAAGCCCTAATGAAATAGGGCTTTCTTGCTTTGAAAAGGAATATGAAAAGTATTGGCAGAATTATTTTGATTATCCTGAAAGCAAAGAGGATCCCTATGGGCGAATAGAAAAGCTAATAGCAGAATCCAAAGATGCCTACCTTATGGATGCCTTCAAATTTGGCTCAGGAATGCGAATTCTAAGGCAGGATTTATGGGAGAGCATTGTTTGCTTTATTATTTCCCAGAACAACAATATAAAGCGAATTATGGGTTCCATAGACAAAATCTGTGAAAAGGCCGGAATTGAAGTTGTCAAAGGGATATATAAGATTCCAAGAGCTGAAGATATAGCCCCGGATTTCTTTATGGATAAAAGCCTGGGGCTTGGCTACAGAGATGTATTCCTTGCAGATTTGATTGCTTACACTAAAGACAATCCTTTGTGGTATGAAAATCTTATCGGATTAGATTACGAAGAAGCCATGAAGCAGCTTACGGCAATAAAGGGCATAGGTCCAAAGGTTGCCAATTGTATTTGCCTTTTTGGGCTACATCATATAGATGCGTTCCCCATTGATACTCATATTAAACAGATTCTTAATACTTATTACCCAAAAGGATTCGATTTCGAAAGATACAAGGGCGTGGCCGGAATAATACAGCAATATATGTTTTATTATAAGATTAGTCAGTGATGTGCAAAATTTCCATAAATTACTTGTATTATAGTGCTGTTTTTAGTAAAATATACACATGGAGTTTTGTATTAGGGTGAAAAAACTTAACACAATTCCACAAAAATATCTCGAGTTGGAGGAATTTATATGAAAGTTTATACAACTGACAAAATACGTAACGTTGTCCTTCTGGGACACGGCGGGTCCGGGAAAACCAGCCTAACAGAGGCAATGGCGTATCTTTCAGGCATCACATCCCGTATGGGTAAAGTTACAGATGGCAACACTGTAAGTGATTACGGAAAAGAAGAGCAGAAGAGACAGTTCTCAATTTCCACAGCAGTAGTTCCCATCGAGTGGGAAGGATATAAGATAAATGTATTCGATGCTCCGGGATATTTTGATTTCGTTGGTGAAGTAGAAGAAGCAGTTTCTGCAGCAGGCGGCGCAGTTATCGTTGTAAACGGTAAGGCCGGTGTTGAAGTCGGAACACTTAAGGCTTGGGAACTTTGTGAGAAGTATAAAATCCCTCGCATTATCTACGTAGATAACATGGATATCGACAATGCTTCCTTCAAGAACGTTGTTGAAGACATGACAAATATGTTTGGTAAGAAGATGGCTCCTTTCCATTTCCCTATCAGAGAGAATGAGAAGTTCGTGGGCTATGTTAACGTTGTTACCGAGACAGGTAACAAGTGGGAAGGCAAAGAGGTTAAAGAGTGCCCCGTTCCCGATTACAGCAAAGAGAACCTTGCAACATATCGAGATGTTTTGATGGAGACCGTTGCTGAGACATCCGAAGAGATGATGGATCGTTATTTCGCAGGCGAGACCTTCTCAGTTGATGAGATTCGTGCAGCTCTTCGTACCAGCGTATGTGATTGCTCAATCGTTCCCATGACAATGGGTTCAAATACACTTTGCCAGGGCGTTTACACATTGATTGATGATATTGTTAAATATCTTCCCAGCCCTGAGAACAGAGAGATTGCAGGTATCAACCAGAAGACCAATGAGATTTATCATTCAGATTATGAGTTCTCAAAGGCTAAGGCAGCATTCATCTGGAAGACCATCGTTGATCCTTTCATCGGTAAGTACTCACTTATCAAGGTCGCATCCGGCGTTCTTAAGACCGATGATGTTATGTACAACGTTGATACAGAAGTTGAGGAGAAGATTGGTAAGCTCTACGTTATGCAGGGCAACAAGCCTATCGAGGTTCCTGAACTTCATGCAGGTGATATCGGAGCTCTTGCTAAGTTATCAGACGCTAAGACCGGTGATTCCTTAAGCACAAAGGCTACACCTATTAAATTTGCAAAAGCAGAAATATCTAAACCCTACACTTACCTTCGTTATAAGGCAAAGGAGAAGGGTGATATCGATAAAGTAGCTCAGGCTCTTCAGAAGATGGCCGCTGAGGATCAGACACTTAAGCTTGTGAATGATTCCGAGAACCGTCAGAGCCTTATCTATGGTATGGGTGAGCAGCATCTTGAAATCGTTGCATCAAGACTTCTTAACGAATACAAGGTTGAGATCGAACTTGAGCCTGCTAAGATTGCTTACAAGGAAACAATCAGAAAGAAATCTGATGTTGAGTATAAGTATAAGAAGCAGTCAGGTGGTCATGGTCAGTACGGACACGTTAAGATGCGTTTCGAGCCTTCAGGCGACCTTGATTCTGCTTATACATTTGAGCAGGAAGTTGTCGGTGGTGCAGTTCCCAAGAACTACTTCCCTGCAGTTGAGAAAGGTATTGCTGACTCTGTTGTAAGAGGACCTATGGCAGCTTATCCCGTAGTTGGTGTTAAGGCCGTTCTTTACGATGGTTCATATCACCCTGTTGATTCATCCGAGATGGCATTCAAGACAGCAGCTATCCAGGCCTTCAAGAAGGGCTTCATGGAAGCAGGCCCTGTTCTCTTAGAGCCCATCGCTACATTAAAGGTTACTGTTCCTGACAGCTATACCGGTGATGTTATGGGTGACCTTAACAAGAGAAGAGGCAGAACTCTTGGTATGACTCCTGTTGCAGGCGGAAAGCAGATTATCGAAGCTGAAATTCCTATGAGCGGACTTCACGGATACTGCACAGACCTTCGTTCAATGACCGGTGGCCGTGGCGAGTACGAGTATGAGTTCACTCGTTATGAGCAGGCTCCTTCAGACGTTCAGGAGAAGGAAGTTGCAGCAAGAGCAGCTAAGGTTGCTGAGAACAATAAGGAAGAATAGAATAATCCAATTAAGGAGCCGAAGAGATTCGGCTCCTTTTTATTTTTTAAAAAATTCATTTTTTTTCAGACGAAATATCTCGAAATAATAAATATTTCTTGTAAAATTGAGAAATATTGTATAAAATGAAAAATAAGTCGGAAGATTTTGAACACTGGCACTCTTAGGCACAAGGAGGATATGGCATGAAAAATCTGAAACTGTACATAAAGATTACACTTTTTGTTTTACTGGCTACTGCAATAGGAATTGGGGCGCAAAGTGTCATTTCCTCGCGCAATATCTCAAATATTCTTGAGAATGACGCAAAGGAGAAACTTATAGGAACAACTAATTCTAACGCCACTTTACTTTCTCAGTATATTGCGAAAGAGTTTACTTATTTGGATGCCTATATGATAGATGACAGCATGTATGATTTGATGCAGGAATCTAACAATCCCACACCCGAAGTTGTGGCTAAGGCGCAGGAAGCCACCATGAGAATGGCTTCCATTGTTCCTAATCTTGACAGCATATTGTTTACGGCGTATGAAGGAACCTGTCTTGTTCATAACGTTCCTGAAATGGTCGGATTTAGAAATCCGGATGAAATCATTGAGATGCTGAATTCGTATTATTACAATGAGCAAAAGACGCCTTTGTATTCTGCAATGGCTCTCTTATCACCTGCCACAAACTCAATCACTTTCTGTATGGCCAAATCAGGATATACAGCAAGCGGTCAGCCTTCCGGTTATGTTTCTGTAACTGTAACATCAGAAGAACTGAATTCTATACTTAAATCAATAAATGTAAGCCCTAATCAGGATGTAACTTTGCTTAGTATCAGTGACGGAAGTATTATTTATGATACCGACGAAAGTTTGATTACGACAACTATAGAATCCGGTCCGGTATTTGATTTGTTTACAAAAGCTCAGAATGGGGAAGAGGTTACAAACGGAATACTGGAGTACAAGAGTGCAAAGACCGGAAATAACATGCTTGGAAGCTATGTTGTTCTTCCTCAGTATCAATGGCTATTGTTTATAGGTGCAGACACTTCTGCATTATATGGTGAGGCTAAAAGTGCCCAGAATTCCATTCTTATCACGGGACTTATTTCTCTTATAGCTATAGCAGTTGTTCTTGCTGTTATTATAAGGATGTTAACCGCGCCTCTTACAAAGGTTCAGAATGTTCTTACAAGGGTTGCAGACTATGACCTTAAGGTTGAGGGCGAAATTGACGGCTATCTTAACCGAGGTGATGAAATCGGCAAGCTGGCCAATGCAACAAAGAGTGTTATCGGAATGCTTGATAATGTGGTTGATGTCTTAAGAAACTGCAGCGAATCCTTGAATGGCAGCTCTGACAATATGAATCAGACGTCAAGGCTTCTTGTTAATGTTACTACGGAAAACAATGCCGTTGCCGATTCACTTTCTGACAGTATTAACAGAACCAATTCCTCCATCGAGAACGTTAATGTTGAGATTAACAATATTATTGAACTTGCCAAGACCGTATCCGAAAAGGTTGACCTTTGTAAGAAGGATTCGGACGAGCTTCTTAAAACTGCGTCCTGCATGAGCAATAAGATAGATGTGGATGTCAAGAACAGCATAGAGATGCTTGATAATACGGTTGAGGATATGCAGGCTGCCATTAAGAGCCTGGAGGCTGTTGAACAGATCAACGAGCTGGCAGATGCTATTATGAGTATTACATCACAGACCAACCTACTTTCTCTTAACGCTTCTATTGAGGCGGCAAGAGCAGGAGATGCCGGTAAGGGCTTCGCAGTTGTAGCCGGCGAAATCGGTGCATTGGCTGATCAGTCCAAGAATACCGCATTAAGTATTCAAAAGATTGTTACCGAGAGTAATGAATCCGTTGAGAACGTTAGAACACAGGTAGGCAAACTCATTGAATTCGTCAAGAATGATGTGGTCGGAAACTTTGATATGTTCGCTGAACAGAGTAAGGAATATGACAATGGAATCAGCACAATTCAGGACGCTGTTATTTCCATCGGCGAGGCAATGGATTCCCTTAACAATTCCGTTGACGGAATCGCTGGTGCTGTATCTGCGGTTAACAATGCTTCAATGGAGAACAGCACAGGTGTTGCCGACATCATTGATAAGAATGAGAAGACAAACTCTGTTACAAGACAGATTGAAGACCTCGCAGCAAGCTCCAAAGAGAATGCCGAGAGCCTTGATGAGGTTGTCAACAAGTTTGTAAAATAACAGTCCGCTCTTGACTTTTAAAGGTTTTGTGATTAGAATAACTCAAAGAATACATTATTTTCACAGGCTGTGAAGAGGAGTATTAAGGATTTGGACTTTTCAGAGAGTGGTCGGATGGTGCGAGACCATAAGGAAGATTCCCCAACTAGCCTCGGAGCTCCGGATGCGAAGGGAAACCAAGAGTGTTCGGCGGGAATTCCCGTTACAGAATCAATGAGTGCGATACCGAAAGTGTCGAATCAGAGTGGTACCACGGAGTTTAAGCCTTCGTCTCTGTTATGAGACGGAGGCTATTTTTTTTATATTTTTTGCCTAACATATTTGAGGAGGAAAGACATGGCAGAACCTTACAATCACAGAGAATTGGAACAAAAATGGCAGAAGATTTGGGACGATGAGAAAGCTTTCAAAACAAGCAACGATTTCTCAAAGCCTAAATACTATGCTCTCGTTGAATTCCCTTATCCTTCGGGACAGGGTCTTCACGTAGGTCATCCCAGACCTTACACTGCACTTGATATTGTAGCAAGAAAGAGAAGAATGCAGGGCTACAATGTACTTTACCCCATGGGTTGGGATGCTTTCGGTCTACCTACCGAGAACTACGCCATCAAGAACCATATACATCCCAAGATTGTTACAAAGAATAACGTTGAGAGATTTAAGAATCAGCTCCATTCTTTGGGCTATTCTTTTGACTGGGACAGAGAAGTAAATACAACTGATCCCAACTACTACAAGTGGACACAGTGGATTTTCCTTAAATTATTTAAGGCAGGTCTTGCATATAAGACAGAAATGCCCATTAACTGGTGTACATCCTGTAAAGTAGGTCTTGCAAACGAAGAGGTTGTTAATGGCGTTTGTGAGCGTTGCGGATCTGAGGTTGTTCGTAAAGTTAAGAGCCAGTGGATGCTTAAGATTACCGAGTACGCTGATAAGCTTATCAAGGATCTTGATATGGTTGACTATATCGAGAGAGTTAAGGTTTCTCAGAAGAACTGGATTGGTAAGTCTGAAGGTGCCGAGGTAGACTTTAAGATTAAGGATAAAGAAGACCTTCTTACCGTATACACAACCAGACCTGATACACTTTTTGGTGTTACATATATGGTTATGTCTCCTGAGCATCCTCTTATTGATAAGTACAAAGATGAGATCAGAAACTTTACTGAAATCACTGAGTACAGAGAGGCTGCCGCAAGAAAATCAGATTTTGAGAGAACCGAGCTTGCAAAAGACAAGACCGGTGTTTGTATTAAGGGCTTGTCAGCAATCAACCCTGTAAACGGCAAAGAGATTCCTATTTGGATTTCAGACTATGTACTTATGTCTTATGGTACAGGTGCTATCATGGCGGTTCCTGCTCATGATGAGAGAGACTGGGATTTTGCCAAGAAATTCAACCTTCCTATTATCGAGGTTGTTTCAGGTGCCGAGAAGAGCGTTCAGGATCAGTGTAACCCTGATGTTGCAACAGGTATCCTTGTTCACTCGGATTTCCTTAACGGATTAAACGTTGAGAACGCTAAGCAGCGTATTATCGAATACTTGACTGAGAAGGGCATCGGCCACAAGAAGACCAACTTCAAGCTTCGTGACTGGGTATTCTCCAGACAGCGTTACTGGGGCGAGCCTATTCCCATCGTTTACTGTGAGAAGTGCGGATATGTTCCGATTGATGAATCAGAACTTCCTCTCGAACTTCCCGAGGTTGAAAGCTATGAGCCTACAGACAATGGTGAATCACCTCTTGCAAAGATGACTGATTGGGTTAATACAACTTGTCCTTGCTGTGGTGGTCCTGCAAAGAGAGAGACAGATACAATGCCTCAGTGGGCAGGTTCATCATGGTATTACTTAAGATATACAGATCCTACAAATACAGAGGCACTTGCAAGCAAGGAAGCACTTGATTACTGGCTTCCTGTTGACTGGTACAACGGAGGTATGGAGCATACAACACTTCACCTTCTTTACTCCAGATTCTGGCATAAGTTCCTTTATGATGAGAAGGTTGTTCCCTGTCCCGAACCTTACCAGAAGAGAACCTCTCATGGTATGATTCTTGGCTCCAACGGCGAGAAGATGAGTAAGAGCCGTGGAAACGTAGTTAACCCTGATGATATCGTAAGAGATTACGGTGCAGATACATTAAGAACATACGAGATGTTCATCGGTGCGTTTGACCTTTCCGCCTCATGGAGTGAGGATGGCGTTAAGGGCTGTCACAGATTCCTTGATCGTGTATGGAAGCTTCAGGATATCCTTGTGGATGGTGATGCTTATTCAGCTGATCTTGAAACCAAGATGCACCAGACTATCAAGAAGGTTTCAAGCGACTTTGAGTCACTTAAGTACAACACAGCAATTGCAGCAATGATGTCACTTATCAATGACTTCTATAAAGCTAACCAGATCAACAAGGCTGAGTTTAAGACATTCCTTACACTGCTTAACCCTGTTGCTCCTCATATCACCGAGGAACTTTGGCAGATTGCAGGATTCGAGGGTCGTATTTACAATTCTGTATGGCCTGAATTCGATGAGGAGAAGACCAAGGAAAGCACTGTTGAGATCATGGTTCAGCAGAATGGTAAGAACCGTGGAACAATCAATGTTGCGGCTGATATCTCTAAGGATGATGCGATTGCTCAGGCAAAGGAAATGCTCGGGGACAAGCTTACCGGCACAATCGTGAAGGAGATTTACGTTCCCGGCAGACTTGTTAACATTGTAGCGAAGCCCTAATTAACCGCAATTTATAGTTTAAAGCAAAATGTCAGGGGTCCACACCACTTTCAAGTTTTTTGGACGCGCTTGCGCTCACTCTCGGAGCGTTGCGCTACTAAGCTCGTGGAAAACCTCGCTAAGTAGCGACGTCCTGCGAAAGGTCCTAAAAACTTAAAAGTAGTGTGGACCCCTTCTTATCCACAATGATTCTACGAATAGTAGAATTATTATTTGACGAATTATACGAATTGGGTGTTAACTTAGGGTAGAGTGTACGGTATTATGATTACAGAACAGCTGATACAGCTGCTCCACAATGAAGAAAAGGAGGACGTAATCATGTTACATTTCGTACACATTACATTAAGCTTTCTTAAGTAAGAAAAGATTAAAAAAAAAGGAGATTTACAATGAGTAAACTTGCCGAGAACATCAGAAATTACAGAAAAGAGTTGGGATTTACCCAGGAAGAACTTGCAGAGAGACTTGGGATAACGCTTGGAACTATTTCTAAGTGGGAGAGAGGAAGCTCTGAGCCTGATATCGACTACATAATGGACTTGGCAGAGATTTTTAGGGTATCGGTTGACGTTCTTATTGGTTTTTCCATGAGAGGAAACGACCCGGATATTGAAATTGATAGAATTGAGGGTCTGGTTAAAGAGAGGAAAATAGTAGAGGCTACAGAAGAATATGAAAAAGCACTGCTAAAGTTTCCTAATAACTTTAAGATTGTCTTTCACGCGGCTTCCGCTTATGAAAGAGTCGGGTTATTTAATGATAACAAAGAGGTTCTCGACAGGGCTATAGAATTGTATAAACACTCGATTGAACTTATCAGTCAGAACAATGACGAATCAATCAATGAAATTGTAATTAAGAATCAGATTGCCGACTGTTATTCACATAAGGATGATTATGACAGAGCTCTTAAAGAGTATAAGAAGAATAACATTAACGGTATGAATAACTTTATGATCGGAAGTCTTTATGTTCATCACACAAAAGAACAGAAAGAGGGATTTAAGTATCTGATGGATGCGTTCTTTGACCAGACGGCTAAGAACATTACAGTTTTAGGGGCTTTCATTACCTACTATAAGAATAAAGGTGAAATAGATAAGTGCCTTTGGACTTCCCAATTTGCCATTGATTATTTGAACAGTTTAAAACTTGATAAGAACAAGAGGTCATATTTAGATAAAATCATTTCAGTACACTACCTGATACTTGGCATGGCATACGAAGCATTAAATGATTTGCCGAAGGCTAAAGAGTACCTGAAGACGGCCTTTGACATTGCTGCGGATTTCGATGAACATCCATGTCATTCAACTGAGAACATGGTGTTCTCGGATGATATAGAAACATCAAATATCTATGATGATGTGGGGGCATCTGCCATGGAAGGTTTAGAGAGAATAGTTCTCGACAAAACCCAGGTGTCAGAGAGCTTTAAAAATCTGTTTTATGAGGAGTTAAATAATTATGAAAAAGCAAACAAAAAGTCTAAAAAGCGCAATATGGGAGGGAACTAAATCATTATTTATAATTGCCCTTATTGCGGAAGTTATCATGCAGAGTATGAATATTCTTCTTTCCTATTTTTTACAGGTGGTAACTGATATTGCCGCAGGTATTGACGGATCGGGAAGCCTCAAAACCGTAGCAATTGAAGTAGGGGCGATGTTTATTACTATGGGTGTTGTCGGAACCATAGCAGCCAAAACCAAGCTTAAATTCATCACAAAAGGTGTAAAGCAGTATAAGAGCCGTCTTTTTGAGGGAATTACCATGAAGGGTATTTCTGCATTCAGAGGGGAGAATACTGCCAAATATACTTCAGCATTAACAAACGATATTGCTGTAATAGAAGAAAACTATGTTGCAAGCAATTTTGATATTGTTATACAGATTTTTATTTTCATAGGTGCTCTTACACTTATGTTTTACAGTAACTGGGTCCTTACACTGGTAGCATTGGGAATGGTTCTTCTTCCTGTTATCGCCAGCGTTTGTACAGGAAATGCTCTTGTTTCGCTTGAGAAAAAAGTTTCAGAGAAGAATGAAGGCTTCCTTGGGCTAATTACTGAGGTTTTAGAAGGTTTTTCCGTAATTAAAAGCTTTAAAGCCGAGGATACCATAAGGAAAATGGTGGACAAAAATAATGCTGAACTTGAAAAGGCTAAAAGAGTCAGAGGTACAAGAAGGTACATTGTAAGCCTGATCGGTGGCGGTGCTCATTTTGCCGCTCAGATTGGAGTATTTATTGTTGGTGCACTCCTTTGCCTTAATGGAAAAGGAATTACTCCCGGTATGCTTTTCATGTTCGTAAACCTTATGAACTTTGTAATTCAGCCTGTTGCGCAGCTGCCCGGCATTTTTGCAAAGAAGAAAGCTGCATATGCACTTATTCAGAAGATGGAAGAGGCTATTGCCGTTGATGATGAAGCTGATACAAGAACAGAAGGCTGCACAATCGAAGAAGGCATCAAGCTTAATAACTTATCCTTTGGTTATGAAGAGGGCAACAATGTAATTAATGGCCTCAGCTATGAATTCGAAATAGGCAAGAGCTATGCGGTTGTTGGCGCCAGCGGATGCGGTAAATCCACCATGTTCCAGCTTATGCTTGCGGGAATGGATAACTATTCCGGACAGATTATGTACGATAACAATGAATTAAAGAGCATTAGTCCTGAGTCATTGTACGAGACAGTTTCCACAATACAGCAGAACGTATTTGTATTTAATGCCTCAATCAGAGACAACATTACAATGTTTAAGGACTTCCCCAAGGAGGAGGTTGACAGGGTTATTAAACTTTCGGGACTTGAGGAGTTAATTGAAAAGAAGGGTGAAGATTACCTTTGCGGAGAGAATGGAAACGGACTCTCCGGTGGAGAAAAACAGCGTATCTCCATCGCAAGAGCCCTTCTAAGAAATTCCAAGTTATTGTTGGTGGATGAGGCAACTGCGGCACTTGATGCCGAGACTTCAAATAAGGTTATCGGTGCAATCCTTAATCTTAGGGATATGACCAGAATTGTAATTACTCATGATCTTGACGAAGCATCACTTAAACAATATGACTCCATTATCACTTTAAAGAACGGCAGAATAGTGGAAGACGGAAGCTTCGATAAACTCATTAATGATAAAGGATATTTCTATTCATTATTCACAGTTGCATCTTGAGAAGCTTCGATGGTTTCGTGATTTACAACGCTTTTGGCCATGTTAACTTTATCTATGATGTCGGTGATTTCCTGAACGGAGTCAAAACCGAGAATGGAAGCGATTCCGCCGATAACATTGGCTTTATCTGTGGCGTCCATATCGCCTTCCTTTATGGTTTCGATGACTTCTTTACCGTTCATGGCGGCATCAAGAATATCTGAAACATAAGGAATTCCAAGTGCATCTGCAACGCAACCGATAACTTCGGCAGCATTTTCACCGCTGATTTCAGGCTTAAACAAAGGAAGTACAAGCTTTATAAGCTTTGCTTCCTTTTTTGCTGTTTCAGGAACAAAACCTGTGATTTTCTTTTCTTCCTTGATGGCGTTTAACTCTGCCTCGATGTCATTGTAGATTGAATCGTCGACGATGAGAGCGAAGCTGTCTTTTTCTGAAGATAGTTTCTTGAATTCTTCGAATTCCTCCAGTGTGTTAAGGTCAAGGACAATAAGGTCGGCCTTCTCATCGTTTAGCTTTTCTTCAAGCTCATCATATCTGTCAAAACCGATTGCTTTCTCCTCTATGAATTTCTTTTTGTTAAAGAAGTCTACAAGGTCACGGTTTCCTACAGTATCTCTTAAGCAGGTAACAACAGATTTGGGCTCGAATTCGAGCTCGGGACGTTCGAAATCGGTATCTCCCTTATTACCTTTTCTCTTTTTCTTATTGTTACTGTTGGTATCAATTTTTTTCCTGCTTTTGATTATTGATTTAACAAGGCTCTTGCAAACGTGATAAAAAACATCTACACCTACAACAGCACCGCCAATTTCAAGAATTTTCTTTTCTTTGTCGGTCATGCTTTGCCATATTCTGGAAGCTCTTTCTTTAAGACTGATTCCGGGTTCAAAGGGATCGGGAGCTCCTTCTTTCTTATCTAAGAACGGTAAAGAGAAGGTGCCGGGCTCTTTCTTGGGAGCGGG
>JAFZSQ010000020.1 GCA_017619295.1 Lachnospiraceae bacterium | reverse complement strand
TCTATTTTACCAGTTGCATTTCTGGGAATCTCGGCAAAGATAATTTCCTTGGGTCTCTTATATCTTGCCATATCCATGCAGAACTCTTCGATTTCTTCGGTTGTGCAGGTCATTCCCTCTTTGATTTCAATGATGGCTGCTGTCTTCTCACCAAGTCTTCTGTCGGGAAGACCGATAACGGCAACATCCTTAACCTTGTTATTCTTTCTGATGAAGTCTTCAATCTGAACGGGATAAATGTTCTCACCGCCGGATACGATAACGTCTTTCTTTCGGTCTACCAGGAAGATGAATCCGTCGGAATCTCTCATAGCCATATCACCGGTGTAGAGCCATCCGTCCTTAAGTACTTCCTTGGTGGATTTCTCATCGTTATAATAGCAGGTCATGACGCCGGGGCCCTTAACACAAAGCTCACCTACGTTATCACCGGACACTTCCTTGCCATCTTCATCCACAATCTTGCATTCCCATCTGTAGCCGGGAACGCCGATGGCACCAACCTTGTTGGTGTTTTCCATTCCAAGGTGTACACAACCGGGACCTGTGGATTCGGAAAGACCATAGTTTGTATCGTACTGATGGTGAGGGAAATACTCCTTCCAACGCTTAATGAGTGAAGGGGGAACGGGCTGTGCACCAATGTGCATTAATCTCCACTGATCAAGTTCGTAATCCTCTAATTTCAAATCTCCTCTGTCGAGAGCATCGAGAATATCCTGTGCCCAGGGAACAAGGAGCCATACAATCGTACAATGCTCTTTGGATACAGCCTGTAAGATGGTTTCAGGTTTAGCGCCCTTAAGGAGCACTGCCTTACTACCTGCAACAAGGCTGCCCATCCAGTGGAACTTGGCACCTGTGTGATAAAGAGGAGGAATACAAAGGAAGTTATCCTCTCTTCCGGTCTCGTGATGCTTCTGCTCCATTTCTGCAGCCTGTGTGAGAGACTGATGTTTATGTAAAATGGCTTTGGGGAAGCCTGTTGTTCCTGATGAGAAATAAATAGCACCGAAATCATCTTCGGAAATATCAATCTTGGGAGATTTACTTGAGCAGTCAGCAACCTGATCTCTGTAGCTTTCTGCAAAGCTGGGACATCCGTCACCAACGAATAAAAGAAGACGACCTTTGCTTAACTTCTCGGCGTTAACTTCCATACGTCCGATGAACTCGGGGCCAAAAACGATCATATCTACTTCGGCCAGCTCTGCACAGTAAAGAATCTCTTCTGCGTCATATCGGAAGTTGAAAGGTACGGCAATGGCGCCGCTCTTTAAAATACCGAAATAAATAGGAAGCCACTCAAGGCAGTTGTACATGATGATTGCAACCTTATCGCCCTTCTTAATTCCTCTTGCAAGGAGAAGGTTGGCAAAACGGTTAGCTTTCTCATCAAAAACTTTCCAGGTGATTTCTCTTCTGTAAGCTTCAAAACCTGTAGGTCTAATGAGGTCATATTCCTTCCAGGTTGTACGTCTGGTGTCAGGCTGCTCCGGATTCAGCTCAACGAGAGCAATTTCATCGGGATACAGTTTAGCATTTCTTTCAAGAAACTCTGTAACAGGCATGTCAAATCCGTCCTTTTAATAATCAATTTTTTGCGTTAAAGCGATAAACTGTCTTTGTATAAGTTAACACGTTGACGCGCAAAAGTCAAGGACTTCGCTTTGTATACAATGATACAATCTGACATAAAGTTTCAAGGAAACTAAAAATTGCTGGATTTTTTTTCGATACAATGATATTATAGAGCATGTAAGAGGGTTATGGTTATTATGGCAAAGACAATTGTAAATCCCGCAATCCAGAAATTAAGAAAGATTATTGTAATAACATTTGCAGCCCTTCTGATGGCTGCAAATATCAATACCTTTGTTGAAGCAGGGGGATTGTACCCCGGCGGAGCAACCGGTATCACTGTACTTATCAGACGTGTAGCGGAGCTTTGGTTTAACGTTGAACTTCCCTATACTCTTGTTATCATTATTCTCAATGCTATCCCCATTTATATCGGATACAGATATATAGGTAAGAAGTTTACTGCATACTCGGTTTATATGATAATCATGACCGGTGTATTTTCTGATATGCTTCCTACCTACGCTATTACATATGATACTTTGTTGGTCAGCATTTTTGGCGGTATGATAAATGGTCTCGCCATAAGCATTTGCCTGATAAAGGGTGCAACATCCGGAGGAACAGATTTTATTGCCATTTTCCTTTCTGATAAGAAGGGTATGGATTCCTGGAATATAATTCTTGGAATAAATGTGGTAATACTTGGAACAGCCGGATTTCTTTTTGGTTGGGATAAGGCCCTTTACTCCATTATTTTCCAATATGCATCCACACAGATTCTACATACCTTATATACCAGATATCAGAAAGAGACTTTATTTATCGTAACCAATAAACCTGAAGAAATCTGCGTAATCATAAGTGATCTCACAAGCCATGGCGCAACACTTATAGAGGGTGAAGGTTCATATGAACATTGCGAGAGAAACGTGGTTTATTCAGTTGTATCAAGAGAAGAATACAAGAAAGTTGTAAGGGCTATCAAGAAAGTAGATCCCGAAGCTTTTGTCAATACATTAAGAACGGAAGAAATTTCAGGTCAGTTCTACAAACGACCGGAGGAGTAATTATGATTAAACTTGGAATAGACAGAATCGGTGAGTACAAGAAGCTTCTTGCCGGAAAGAAAATCGGACTTATTACCAACTATTCGGGTGTAAGCAGTAAGCTTGTGGAAGATATGGACGTCTTTAAGGCAGCAGGTTATGAGGTGGCTAAGCTTTTCACTCCCGAGCATGGACTTTACGGAGCAATGGATGGAGCTTCCGTAGACAACAGCATTCATCCCAAGTATAAGACACCGATTATTTCATTATATGGAGACAGAAAAGAGCCCACATCTGAAGATTTGGATGGACTTGATGTTCTTGTTTATGATATCCAGGACGTGGGACTCAGATATTATACATATATTTATACTCTGGCTTATTGCATGAAGGCGGCAGCAGCCAAGGGAATAAAGTTTGTTGTACTTGATCGTCCCAATCCTTTGGGTAAGAAAATCGCCGGAAACAGAATGAAGAAAGAGCTTTCAAGTTTTGTAGGCGATTATGAACTTCCCATAAGATACGGTCTCACACCCGGAGAACTCGGAAAGTATTTCTTAAGCTACTTAAAGCTTGATTTGGATTATAATGTCATCCCCATGGAAGGATATAAGAAAGACATGAAGTGGACCGCAACAGGTCAGCTTTGGAACCTTCCTTCCCCTTCCATTCATACTTTCAATTCCAACCTTTGCTATGTTGGTGGCTGTTTCTTCGAAGCCACCAATATAAGTGAGGGTCGAGGAACGGCAGCTCCCTTCCAGATTTACGGTGCACCCTTTGTAAATATGGATGAGTTTATTCCCGAGCTTCGAAAGAGAATAGACTGTGAGGATGTGGCAATTCGTCCCAGAGCATTTACCCCCTTCTGGTCCAAGCATGCAGGAAAGACCTGCTACGGTGTGGAGTTCATTCCTCTAAACGACAGGCTTGATTTCCTCTATCCTGCAATTATTACCTTGAAAACATTCTTTGATTTATATCCGAAGGATGTGGAATTTGTTAAGTACGCCGATGTTGCAAGGCTGTCTTCACTTTCCGGAGATGAAACCGTTACAGAGTATATAAATGGAAAGATTAGTCTTGATAAGCTTAAAGAAATCTGGGCCAAGGAATCAAAAGAATTTGAAGCTATTGCCGAGAAATGCAGAATATATTCATAGATAAAGAAAAGCACTTAAGTGGTTATCACTTAAGTGCTTTATTTACATACTGCATAACGTCCAGTTTACTGAGGACCTTACGTTTTGTTTCAGGATCCAGGGTGGCGAATAGCTCTCTGTATTCTACCTGTGAGTTTCTTCTTATTTCTTTAAGAAGGGCTGTGTCTCTAAGCTTTCTTTCCGCTTCGCTCTTGGGATAACCGCCTCCAAAAGGCTCTGAAAATAATTTGGCGATTGTTTCCTCACAATTCTCTTCCCCTGCCCAGGTATATTCTTCTCCAAGAGGTAAGGAAATTGCATTTCCGTCGTTAATCTGGGCAAAAAGGTAGGCATCCATGGGTGTCGGGGCATATCCGCAAAGTACTCCCGGCATGCTGTTGCAGGCAAGCATCATTCCCTGTCCCGAAGAACAGCCGGTTACCACGAAATCAACAGCCTTGGTTGAAAGAAGCATACCTATCAAAACCGCGATATCTATGTAGCTGTATTTGATTTCATCATTCGGAAAGCAGCCAAAGTTGATTACCTCAGCGTCCTTTGAATATTTCTTTGTTAAGGAATAAAGTAACTCGTTCTTTCCCGCCTGGGAACTTGCCTGAATAACCCCAATCTTCATATTAGTCCACCAAAGTCTTTAATAACTTTTCGAATCTGACCCCATAATCATTTGTAGGATCCTTAATAGTTTCATTTATTGTATTTGATACATAATCCGCTGCAGCCTGGGCAGATTTAAAAATCTCATCCGTCTTAAGATAGGTTCCCGTAAACACCGAAGCAAAAAGGTCGCCGGTTCCTGCGAAGCTTCCGGGATATTTCTTTGCTCTGGAATAGAAAATGGATCCATCCTTGTATACACAGGCTCCCGTGCATTCCGGATCATCGCTTACACCTGTAAGTATTACGGTTTTGGGACCAAGATGTGCACATTTCATAAGGATAAAGAAAATATCCTGCTCCGTTAAATCCTCTCTGTAAGGGAATTTTGAAAGCAAACATGCCTCTGTAAGGTTTGGAAGTATGATATCCGCATGACTGCAAAGCTCTCTTGTGGCAGCTACATAATCATCATCAAATCCCGAGTAGAGCTTTCCGTTATCACCCATTACCGGATCAACTATAACGGGGGCTCCTTCATTTAAAAGGTTTGCTTTAATATATTCAACGGTCTCTATGTGCTTTCTGTTTCCAAGGTATCCTGTATACAATGCATCAAAGGTGATGTTGTTATCTTGCCAGGATTTGCAGAATTCCGGAAGAGTATCGGAGAAATCCTTCTTCACCACATTCTTAAATCCACCTGTATGGGTGGAAAGAATCATGGATGGTAAAATGCAGGTCTCTACTCCCATGGCTGACAGTACAGGTAACGCAATAGTTATGGAGCACTGTCCAACGCATGATATATCCTGAAAAGTAAGTATTCTTTTGTTGCTCATTGATATTCCTTCTTTAATTCTTAGTTCTCCATTAGATTATACATCAACATAACAATGAAAAAAAGCACTCCCCGGGGGAATGCTTTTTCTCTCTTGAACTTCATATAAAGGGAATTATATGTAAAGAAAGACTTCGCAAGTTTTCTTTGAACCATCGAAGGGAACAATGTTTCCTTCAACTGCTTTTCCGTCTACGGTCATTCCTGCTTTGTTATTTGCATCAGCTCTCTTAACGGTGATGTCATGAAGAACTCCTCTGTAGAGTCTCTTTGCATGATATCCGTCCATGGAGTCGGGAATGTTGGGCTCAACCTTAAGTCCGTCGTAGTCGGGGAGGATACCGATGATACCCTGGCTTGCTGCTACGAATGTCCAAGCAGCTGTACCTGTGAGCCAGCTGTTCTTAGCTTCACCAAAGTTTGCAGCATCGCGGCCTGCAATAGTCTGGCTGTAAACGTAGGGCTCTGTGCGGTGAATCTCGGATTTGTCCTCGATGTATGCGGGAGCGTGTCTTGTGTAGGACTTGAATGCTCCGTTACCATCGTGGAGCTTAGCATATGCCATAACGATCCATGAATTGTTGTGGCAGAATACTGAACCGTTCTCTTTGTATCCGGGAGGATAGCTGGAGATTTCACCAAGGTAATCATGATATTCTGTATAACAAGGGTGAAGTAATTCTACACCGAACTCGTTTGTTAAGTATTTCTCTACGGAATTAAGAGCTTTTCTTCCGGCCTCTGCGCCACCGATACCAGCCATTGTACACATACCTTGGGGCTCGATGTAAATCTGACCTTCTTCGTTCTCTTTACTTCCGATGGGACGCTCGAAAGCATCAAATGCTCTCTTGTACCATTCTCCGTCCCAGCCGTATTCCATAACGGCCTTCTCACACTCTTCAACTGCTTTACGAACTTCAGCAGCCTCTTCCTTGCTTCCGTATCTCTCGCAAAGATCAGCGTAATCCTTACCGTAATTTACAAACATACCGGCAATAAATACTGACTCAGCCTTGCCGCTTTCGAAGTTGGATGCGGTCTGGAAGCTTTCGCCGGGTGTATTTGAGAAGCAGTTAAGGTTAAGGCAATCGTTCCAGTCGGCACGGCCGATAAGAGGAAGATTATGAGGACCTTTGTGCTCCATGATGTAACGTACGCTTCTTCTTAAGTGCTCCATGAGAGGCTTCTCTGAACCTTCAACATTGTTGAAAGGAGTGGGCTCGTCAAGGATTGTAGCGTCACCGGTCTCTTTGATGTAGGCAGCAGTACAAGCCACAAGCCACAAGGGATCGTCGTTGAATCCGCCACCGATATCTCCGTTACCTCTCTTTGTGAGGGGCTGATACTGGTGATATGTGGAACCATCCTCAAACTGGATGGAAGCGATATCGATGATTCTCTCTCTTGCTCTCTCGGGAATAAGATGCATGAAACCAAGTAAATCCTGACATGAATCTCTGAATCCCATTCCACGACCTGTACCTGACTCGTAGTAGGAAGCGGAACGTGAGAGGTTGAAAGTAACCATACACTGATACTGGTTCCAGATGTTGATCATTCTGTCTAACTTCTCTTCGGAAGACTTAACATTGAATCTTCCAAGAAGTGTATCCCAGTAAGCATTTAAGTCTTTTAATGCTTTGTCAAACTGCTCAGTTGTTTTAAACTCATCCATAAGAGCATGAGCACGTTTCTTGTTGATTACACCCTTCTTCTCAAACTTCTCTTCTACAGGGTTCTCAATGTAACCAAGCTGGTAGATGAAGGTCTTCTCCTCGCCGGCCTTAAGGGTCTCATCGATTCTTAATGCTGCAATGGGAGCCCATCCGGAAGCAACGCTTCCTTTGTTGGTTCCTTCTTTAACGGTGTCGGGTGTATCCCATGAATTGAACTGACCAAGGAAAGAATCTCTGTCAGTGTCAAAACCTGCAATGGGAGCATTTACTGTATAGAAAGCGTAGTGATCACGACGCTCTCTGTATTCTGTCTTGTGATAAACGGTGCTTCCTTCAATCTCAACCTCACCGATGTTCCAGTTACGCTGGAAATTGGTGGAGTCATCTACTGCATTCCAAAGGCACCATTCAACTGCGGAATAAATCTTAAGGTTCTTGGTCTCTGAAGATTCATTCTTAACTGTAAGCTTCTGAAGCTCGCAGTTCTTACCCTGGGGAACGAAGCAGGTTAAAGTAGCGGTAACGCCGTTCTTCTTACCCTCGAATACTGAGTAACCCATACCATGACGGCATGTGTAGGAATCGAGAGGAGTCTTTGCGGGAAGGAAAGCGGGAGAGAAAACGGTATCGCCGTCTTTGATGTAGAAACATCTTCCGCCTGCATCCGCAGGAACGTTGTTGTAACGGAATCTGGTGATTCTTCTTAATTTAGCATCCTTGTAAAAAGAATAACCGCCGCAAGTGTTGGAAATAAGAGAAAAGAATCCTTCATTTCCAAGGTAGTTAATCCAAGGCAAGGGAGTATCGGGCCTTGTGATTACGTATTCTTTATTGACATCATCAAAAAATCCGTACTTCATATACTTCTCCTATTTAGTGATATAATCGGTTACGAAATCGTTTAAGTTCATGATTTTATTATAGATGCAAGAATGCGCAAATGTAAAGATGTTTTTTGGAAATCCACGAAAAAAATGTAAATTTGTGATAAGTTACTAAAATCAGGGATAGAATTAGGCAAATCAGCTAATTGACTGGGTTAAAATTCATGTTTATAATGAATTAGAGCGAAAACGATTAAGCAAAGAATTCAGAAGGGTTAGAGATGGTTACACTTGCAGATATAGCTAAGCGGTGCAATGTTTCCAGAGCATCGGTAAGTAAAGCTATTAACGGACACAGCGACATCGGTAAGGAAACAGCTGAATTTATCAGGAAAACAGCCAGAGAAATGGGGTATTATCCCAATGCTACCGCCAGAACTCTTAAATCCGGCAGAAGCCAGAATGTGGGAGTGCTGTTCGTAGATAAGACTCAGAGTGGATTGGCCCACGAATATTTCTCCAAAATTCTTGAAAGTGCCAAGTCCATGGCCGAGAAGCTGGGTTATGATATTACATTTATTTCCAGGGATATAGGAACCACAGGCATGGATTTCTATGAACATGCCAAATACAGACAGTGCGACGGAGTAATAATTGCCTCTGTTGACTTTGAAGATCCCGCGGTTATTAAGCTTGTTAACAGCGAAATTCCCACAGTTACTTTGGACTATGTTTTCAATAACAGAACATCCATTGTTTCCGATAACGTTAAGGGAATGGAGGAACTGGTTAAATACGTATACAGCAAAGGTCATAGAAAGATAGCCTACATTCATGGTGAGGAGACTTCCGTTACACAAAGGCGTATGGCAAGCTTTTATAAGACCTGTGCAGATCTTGGAATAGGTATTAAACCCGAGTATGTAATAAGGGGTGACTACCACGATCCCAAAGCCGCTGCAATTGCCACAAGAAAGCTTTTGGAGCTTAATGATAGACCCACATGTATCTTCTATCCCGATGATTTCTCTTATATCGGCGGAATGAACATTTTGGAGCAGGCAGGTCTGTCAATTCCCGATGATATGAGCGTTGTGGGATACGATGGAATTCATCTTTCACAGATGTTAAGACCCAAGCTCACAACCTACCAGCAGGATGCCACATTCATGGGTGAAGAGGCAGCCAGACAGCTGATAGAGAACATTGAGCATCCTACTCTTTGGCTTCCGAGACAAATTACCGTTCCCGGCAAGTTAATAGAGGGAAGCACAGTTAAACAATTATAAAAATTAAGAGCCCTGAGAAAGGGCTCTTTTTTGTATTATTGTTTTTCAAAAACCGGCATGTACTCAATCGGAGCTTTAACCTTTACGCGCTTGCCGCCTTCAAAGGTTTCTCCTGTGCTTGTAAGCTTCCAGCTTCCCTTGGGAAGATAAACTTCTCTTTCAAACTCGTTAAGGTGAAGAATGGGAGCAACAAGATATCTGTCTCCGAACATGTACTGATCCTTAAGCTCGTAGCATTCTTTATCGTCAGGGAATTCATAGAACATGACTCTCAGTAAAGGCGAGCCGTTCTTTGAGGCTTCATCATAGAGACTCTTGATATAAGGTTTTAATTCCATTCTGATATCATAGTATTTCTTCATTATGGCAAAAACATCCTCGCCATAACTCCACATCTCGTTATCCTGTCCTGTATGAAGATATCCGCCACCCCAGTCTCTGGTATCAAGGGGAGGAATATTGTAGGGACCTCTGTCTCCGTGAAGTCTGAAGACTGCGGTGTAAACTGCAAACTGATACCACCTTACAAGGAGCTGTTTGAAATCCGGGTCTGATACGTCATCAGTCATGAAACCGCCGATATCAGTGGTCCACCAGGGAATTCCGGCGAGGCCCATGTTGATTCCGCACTGAAGCTGATCTTCAAAGGCTTCGAAAGTACTGGGAACATCTCCTGACCATACAACGTTTCCGTATTTCTGGCTTCCTGCCCAGGCGCAACGAAGGAGGTTTACAGGAGATTCTACACCCTGTTTTACCATGTTGTCATAGAAAGCACGGCTGTAATACTGAGGATAAAGGTTACTGATTTCAAGGGCGGAACCATCACAGTATCTGTAGTTATCGAAATCATAAACGGCGTAATCGGGCTCGGAATTATCAAGCCAGAAACCGTCGATTCCGTAATCGTAGTAATTCTTTTTGCAGACATCCCAAAGGTACTGTCTGGTTTCGGGGTTGAATGTGTCAATTTCAACGCAGTCCCCCTGATAATCATAGGTTTCAATGGAGCCTCTGTCAGTTCTGATTAAAAGGCCCTTTTCATACATAGGGTAGAAGTTTTCGCTTTTTCTATCCACGGAAGGCCAAACCGAAACAATAACCTTAATACCCATTTCGTGAAGCTCATCAACCATTGCCTTGGGATCGGGCCAGTACTTGGTGTCAAACTTCCAATCACCCTGATAAGTCCAGTGGAAGAAGTCGATTACTATCTGGTCTATATGGATTCCAAGCTCTTTATACTTTCTGGCAATGCTTAAAACCTCATCCTGGGTTCTGTAGCGAAGTTTACACTGCCAAAGACCCATTAAATCCTCAGGGAAGGCTCCTGCATGACCTGTGGCGTTTGTGTAATTAGCGAGGATTTCTTTTGGAGTATCTGCAACGGTTACCCAGTAATCCATCTCCTTTATTGAGAACATGTCCCATATGGTCATGTTGTTTCCGAAGGTAACCTGTCCCACACCGGGATTGTTCCAAAGCATTCCGTATCCAAGACTTGAAACAGCGAAGGGAACGGAAATCTGTGAGTTTCTCTGGGCCAATTCAAGAGTACAGCCTTTCAGGTTCATGTCCTGCTGCTGATACTGGCCCATTCCGAAAATGCTCTCGCCTGGATTGGGGTCAAAGCGGAGTTTAAATTTGAAATTATCGGAGCCCTGAACTCCTTTCCATTCTCTGCCCACAATCTTAAGGCATCTGCTCTCTCTGGAAATCGTTCCGTCGTATGAACGGAAATACTCGCGAAGAATCAGAGAATCATCCCTGTAAATCGAAATAACACCGGCAAAATTGACTTCGGCACTGATACGTCCGCTGACAATTTTGGCGTGAGTTCTTTTTTCTTTTGTTCCGTCACCGTTTGTGTATTCCACATCAAAAACGCTGATATTTGCTTTGCAGGCTTCAACCTTTTCAGTAAGGGCGTTACATCTGCCTGTAAAATCTTTAAGCATAGTGGCTCTGAATCTTAGCGAATCCTTCCCCCAGCTTTCGATACGAACGGTTTCACCTTGTCTTTTAAAAACAAGAGCATTGTTTTCGGTAATAAAATCCATAAAATCCTCCAAAACCTTAAGGTGTTAAAAAGCCATGGCAAGTTTCCCTGCCATGGCCTTTAGTTTTAAATTTGATGTCCGGTAACTAAATTACTTAGTAGCCTTCCATGCATCGTACTGGCTCTGGAACTCAGCGATAACATCGTTAACGCCTGCTTCCTCAAGAGCTGCTTCGTACTCAGCGATCTTAGCTTCTACATCAGCAACAGGGAATGCACCGTTCTCAAGAGCGAAACCGATCTCGTTCATAACATCACAGCAAGCTGTGTAAGCACCCTCAACAGGTGTCTTGTCGAACTGGAATCCGTTAGCACATGAAATCTCAGCACCGTTGTTGAAGTCAAGGTACATCTGAGCTGTGTAAGGAGCTGAAGACTCAGCTGTTACAACTGTAGCGTTTGCTGACTCCCACATTGAGTGGTTGTAAGAAGCATCAGCAACCTTCTCTACGTAACCATCAGCGTCGTAGTTGAAGTCTGTTCCTTCGATACCGTAAGCGTACATATCAGCAAGCTTCTTATCTGTGTAAAGGAGACCCATGAACTCGATAGCTGCCTTAGCTGCTTCGTCAGATGCTGTACCAGCGATAGCGTAGCAAGAACCAAGACAAGAATCTGTGTGCATGTAGTTCTTTGTAACCTTAGCCATTACAACTTCTCTGTTGTAACGTCCGTTTGCTTCTGCGTTGTTGGGAACATCTGTCCACCATGAAACGCCCCACTTGTCACCCTGGATGGTGTTGTCGTTTGTTGTCTTTGTAGCGTCATCCTCTGAAAGGTATCCAGCCTCTGCCCACTCAGCCATAAGAGTTGCGAACTCTTTGTACTCGTCGGAAAGAACTGTGTTAACTACTTCGTCTTTGCTTCTGTCAACAGCAACCCATGAAGAAGCAGAGTCACCTGTGAAGAAATCAAAGCTGTCGATGTAGTAACGATAGAACATAGCTGTTCTCTGTGTAAGGTATGTGTAAGGAAGACCTTCTGCACTGAATGCCTCAAGAGCGGGTGTTAAATCCTTAAGAGTCTTGATGGAAGCAACGTCTACGCCGTACTTGTCAACAAGATCCTTACGAAGCATTACGTTGTAGCCTTCTACGTTATCCTTGTAAACAGGGATGTAGTAGTTCTTTCCAGCGTACTTGGAAGCTTCCCACTGCTTGGAATCCATTGAATCATAAAGAGCTGTGCCGGGAAGGAGATCTGTGATGTCCTTACAAGCGTTTGCAGCGAAGAGCTGCTTTGTGCCGATTGTGTCAAGCCATGAAGCTGTCCAGAAAAGATCAACTTCGTTGTTAGCGATTGCAAGGTTACCTTTTTCAGCGTACTCGTTTGAGCTGATGTCCTGAAGCTCGATCTGTACGTTGATCTTATCAGCGATGTAAGCGTTGATAGCGTCCTGAACCTCTGCGGTTCTAGCTGAATCAGGAACTACGTTGAAGCAGTTTCTCATCATTCTTACGGTAACAACATCACCTGATGCTGTTGACTCAGTAGCTGCTGCAGTATCTTCTGTAGCTGCTGTCTCAGTCTTTGTTTCTGTTGTGCTTGTTGTTGCACCTGCATCTGTGCTGCCACAGCCTGCAAGCATTGTCATTGTCATGGCAGCTGCCATTAACAGTGAAACGACTTTCTTTTTCATGTTATCCTCCTTTTGGAATAAGAAAAGTTTATCTGAACCTTCGTTAACGAAGGGTTCATTCGTTGAATTAACCTTTTACCGAACCTACTGTAAGACCCTTGATAAAGTACTTCTGGAAGAAGGGATATACGATAACGATAGGTCCTACTACTACGAGAACGGTTGCCATTGTAGCTGAATACTGAGGAATTGTTCCTCCCATTGCAGCCTTAACGATTGAAGGAACGTTGGTGTTGTTCAAAAGGAACTCGATACTCTTCTGGATACTGATGAGAAGGAGCTGTAAGGGTTTCTTGCTGTCTGATGTAATGAAGATCAGAGCATTCTGCCAATCGTTCCAATATGCTGTAGCCATCATGAAACCTACTGCCGCAAGTGAGGGCTTAAGGAGAGGGAATGTAATCTGGAAGAATGTTCTCCAGTCTCCTGCACCGTCAATCTTGGCTGCTTCCATCAGCTCCTTAGGGATACTGTTGGCAATATAGGTTCTCAAAATGATAACGTTCATGGTGGTTACCATTAAGGGAAGGATCAATACTGCAAGTGTGTCCTTCAATCCATACATGGAAGTGAACACGATGTATCCGGAAAGTGTACCGCCGTTGAAAAGCATAGGAATCAACAGGAATACTGATAAAAACTTTGATAATCTGAAATCGGGACGGCTTATTGCGTAAGCGTACATGCTCATTACCAAAAGTCCCAATGCAGTTCCCGCTACTGTAATGAAAATGGTTACACCGTAGGAAACAAAGAGCTGTTTACCATATTTCATAACGGCATTGAAACCATTCATTGACCACTGAGTGGGAATAAATCTAAATCCGTCATTTGTAATGGACATTTCATCTGCGAAAGCAGAAACCAAAACAAGTTCAATAGGTAAAAAACAAAACAGTGTATATATTAAAAGGATAAAGGCCAATACATACTGACCGAAACCTTTTCTCTCACGTCTTGAAGGGGCTAAATCCAAATTCTTGTTTTTCTTACTCATCTTCGTCCCTCCCTTAGAATAATGCGTTCTCAGGAGCTACTTTGCGAACTGTGAAGTTTGCAAGGAGCATTAAGAGAAGACCGATAACTGACTGGAACAAAGATGAAGCTGCAGTGAATCCGAAGTTTGCACTCTTCATGATTGCGTTAAGGATGTAAGAATCCAAAACCTGGGTTGTATCATAAAGCATTCCGCTGTTTCTTGTAACCTGGTAGAAAAGACCTGTGTCCGATCTCATGATGTTACCTACTGAAAGAAGTAACATAACTGTAATCATGGGAATCAAACTGGGGATTGAGATATGCCAAATGCTCTGCCACTTATTGGCACCGTCAATCTCTGCTGCTTCGTAAAGCTCAGAGTCTACACCGGCAAGAACTGACATATATAATACTGAACCGTAACCGGTATCTTTCCAAATCTTGATGATAAGCAGGATCCAAGGCCAAAGTGCAGCTGTTGAATAGAATCTTGTGCTTGTACCGAAGGTGTTATTGATGATACCGGTATCGGTACTGATGAAAGCGTATGCGATAAAGTTAACTGCTGCGTAGGAAATGAATACAGGAACAATCATGATTGTCTGCATTGTCTTGGCAAGTTTCTTAAAGAAGAGTCTGTCGAGAGCAATTGCAAGAGTAACATTTAAGAATGTTCCAACTGCTGTGAAAAGAAAATAGTAAAGAACTGTGTTCTTTGTAATGCTGAAGAATTTACTCTTGGATGCAACCAGCATCTTGAAGTTTTCAATTCCTGCCCAGGGGCTTCCGAAGATTCCTGCCTGGTAGTCAAACTTCTTAAAGGCAAGAATAAGACCTGTCATGGGAACATACATTATAAAGAACAAAATCAGAAAAGCAGGAAGTGCCATTAATACATGGTTCCTGTTTTTCCAGGTATTATGTAAAAAACCTTTCATATTTGTCTCCTAAGTTGCTTCTAAATGAACTATCATGTTTCTTAATCGATTTCGTACTCATAATATACAACACTTTCACATTAAAATCAACTTAGAAAAGAGAAGTTTTGTGCATATTTAAAATTTTTAGCCGATTTGAACAAATACGAAATTAAATTTTTATGGAAAATTACCGTGAAAAACATAAAAAAAGGCGAATATCCTATGATATCCGCCTTTTTCTCTTAATCGTTTAAGAGTTTGTTTACTTAACTTACTTCCAAACCCTCTATTTGAGCCGTGTAGAGATGATAGTAATCACCCTTCTTGGCCATTAGTTCCTCATGGCTTCCACATTCAGTGATTCCGCCATCATTTATGTACATAATCTTGTCACATTTCGTAATTGTTGAGAGCCTGTGGGCAATGATAAAACTGGTTCTTCCCGCCAGCATTGCATCGAGACCCTTTTGGAGAGCCTTCTCTGTCTGAACGTCGATACTTGAAGTGGCTTCATCAAGAACAAGAATTGAAGGATCCGAAAGCAGGGTTCTTGCAAAGGAGATAAGCTGTTTTTGACCCTGTGATAAAAGAGCACCTCTCTCCTTAACTTCAGTGTGGTAACCGTTTGACATGTTTCGTATGAAGTCGTGGGCACAAACGGTTTTGGCTGCGCGCCTTATCTCAGTCTCTGTGGCGTCAAGCTTACCGTATCTGATGTTGTCCTCGATGGTTCCCGAGAAAATAAAGCTGTCCTGAAGCATTATTCCCATCTGAGAACGGAGAGATTTCAACGTAACCTTCGAAATATCCTGTCCGTCGATAAGGATTCTTCCGCTGTCTACATTGTAGAATCGTGAAATCAGGCTTACTATGGTACTCTTTCCGGCGCCTGTGGGACCAACTAACGCAACACTTTCGCCGGGCTTAACTGTAAAGGAAACATTGTGAAGGATTTCCTTACCCGGTTCGTAGGAGAAAGAAACGTTTTCGAAAGTAACCTCTCCGTTTATATCGTTCATAAGTGCAGCATCGGGTGCATCGTCAACTCCAATGGGCTCGTCCATTGTTTCGAAGATTCTCTCAAGGTAAGCCATGTTGTTGATGAAGTTGTTAAAGATGTTACCCAGGTTCATTATGGGCTGCCAGAATCTTGAAGCATAGCTTGATACAGCCACAATGGTTCCTAAAGTTTCGTTACCTCCCGAAAAGATTACGAGACCGAAAACGAAAATTGCTGCCCTTACCAGAACCGAAATGGTGTCAATGCCGGGCCATACAAGGGTTGAGTAGCTTACGGCTTTCATCCAGGTTTTGCGGCATCTTGCGGAAAGTTCCTTAAAGATTTCGGCGTTTTCGTCCTCTCTGGCAAAAATCTGAGTAATTCTTGCGCCTACAATGTTCTCCTGAAGGTAAGCGTTTAAGTTGGAGTTCTTGTTGGAAACCGCCTGCCAGGCCACTCTTTGCTTATTCTTAATCCAGAACATAAACACAGCAAGGATAGGTACGCCTGCAAGAACAACTAAACTTAACTTAACGTCGATTAAGAACATGAAAACAACGATAAATATAAGGTTGAAGATTTCCAGGATTACATTTATAAGACCGTTACTTAACATGTCCGAAACAGAGTTTACGTAGTTAACCACGCGGACAAGAATTTTACCGTGGGGCCTGTCATCGTAATACTGAAAAGGAAGCTTCTGCAGATGTTTAAAAAGATCTGTACGTATCTGGTAAATAATGTCCTGGCTGACATTAACCATGATTCGGCTTCTTATGGTTGAGAAAATAACACTGATAACATAAAAAGCCACGGCGTATATAACCAGTTTGTATAGCATATGAACATCCTTGGCGGGAATTGCCTCATCCAAAGCCAGTTGAACAAGTTTCGGACCAAAGAGAGCAGCTATTCCTGCTATTCCCGAAAGGAAGAAGGCCAGAATCATCTTGCCTGCGTGCTTTTTGATATATCCGGAAGCCCTAAGGAGATGTCGTATGTCAAATGGTGTTTCTAAGATTTCGTCTTCTTTATAAGTATTTCTTCTTGCCATTTTATCTCCCTCCTTTCCTAGGCACCGGTCTGAAGCTTAACAAGTTCGGCGTAATATCCGCCCTTCTTTATAAGCTCTTCGTGAGTTCCGCGCTCGGTAATCTCACCATGCTCCATAATAAGGATCTGATCCGCATCCTTGGTGGTGGAGATACGCTGAGCAATAATAATCTTGGTACAAGGGAAGTCTAAATGACGGAGACTTTCCTGAATTTCTTTCTCGGTCTCAAGGTCAACCGCCGAGGTTGTGTCATCGAGAATGAGAATGGAGGGTCTTACTGCAAGGGCTCTCGCAAGGGAGATTCTTTGTTTTTGACCGCCGGAAAGACCTACGCCTCTCTCTCCCACTATGGTGTCGTAGCCCTCAGGCATCTTTGCAATGAAATCAGATGCTGCAGAGTATTTGGCAAAACGCACCACCTGCTCCTTTGTTATCTCACTGTCACCGTAAGCGATGTTTCCGTCTATGGTGTCGGAATAAAGAAGCACATCCTGGGTAGCAAGGCCGATATTCTTACGAAGCTGCGAAAGTTTAAGTTTGTTAACATTGATTCCGTCCACAAGTACTTCGCCTTCGATGGGTTCGTAAAACCTTGGAATCAAGTGGATAAGTGAGGTTTTACCACAGCCCGTTTCACCCATAATTGCTATGGTTTCGCCGGGTTTGGCGGTAAAGGAAATGTGTTCAAGTACAGGAAGCTTTCCGTCGGAATACATGAACGAAACATTTCTAAACTCGATTTCGCCTTTAAATCTTTCGGGCATGTCGATGGCATCCGGTGCATCGACAATGTCAGGCTCGGAGTAATAAATCTCCATAACCTTTGCGGAAGCGGCGGAGAATCTCTGGAACTCATTCATGACGTTACCAAGCTGTCTCATGGGGTTGGCAATTGCCCAGATGAGTCCGGAAAAAGCCACATATTCTCCCATGGAGAGTTTCCCTTCTATAAGGAAAAGACCGCCCACAAGAATTAAGATAACAGACAGAGCATTGGCGAGAGTCTCCACGTAAGGGTAGAACTTAAGCCATACAAAGGCAGTTTTCTTGTTGGTATCCCTGAAGTCTGAGTTACAATCATCAAACTTCTCAATTTCATAGTCTTCTCTGGCAAAAGCTTTAACCACTCTGTTGCCGGCTATGTTCTCCTGTGCCACCGTGTTCATGTAAGCAAGCTTTTCACGAAGAAGAGCGTGCAAAGGAGCAACCAGAAGTTTGAACACATATATAATAAAGAAGATAAGAGGAGCTATGATGAGTAAGTAAAGAGCCAGCTGCCAGTTCATTGAAAGGAAGTAGATGCCCGTTGCACCGATAAGGGCAAAGGCTTCCACAACCATTCTTACAACCCAGGCAAGCATATGCCTTACTGCGTCAAGGTCTCCGGTAAGTCTTGTCATCAAATCACCGGTACGATAGGTGCTGTAGAACTTCATGTCCTGTCTTTGGATCTTGTCATAGAGGAAGTTTCGCACTTTGAAAAGCACATGCTGTGACACAACCTCGTAACCCATACAGTCGAAGTAAACAATAATACATCTGAGCACTGTCAAAGAGACCATGAATATAAGAAGCTTGACGAATTCGTCCATATGCCCCTGAAGATATTCATGTGCCCCTTCTCCGGTTAAGAACTTGTCTATGATTTGTCCTGAAAAATAAGGCACAGTCAACTGCATGATATTGTAGACGACCGTGCCAAGTATGGCGATTCCATAGAGCAAGCGATAACCTTCCATGTTGTCCCAAAGCCACTGAAGCCTGGTTCTTGGATAGTTCCACTTTCCTTTTTTGTTTCTCATAATTTACCCCGTTTAGTTAAAGAATTTTAACTTGTTAAAAACGATTATATTCTCTTTTATGGAATATACAAGGTATATTTTGCAAAATATATATGCAAAAATGGCGGAACCGAAATTCCGCCATTTGTACTTTCTATATTTAGTTTTTCGGGGCGGTTTAAACTGACTCGTGGAATGTTCTTGAGATAACGTCAGCCTGCTGTTCGGGAGTAAGTTTAATGAAGTTAACTGCGTAACCTGAAACCCTGATTGTAAGCTGAGGATATTTCTCGGGGTGCTTCTGTGCATCATAGAGAGTATCTCTGTTAAGAACATTTACGTTAAGGTGATGTCCGCCTTTTTCTGCGTAACCATCAAGTAAAGAAACAAGATTGTTAACCTGTGCTGTATTTGCTGCTGCCATGTTCATATCCTCCTTTTCAAAAGATTATATGTGAGATTGGTTTGTTTTCTACCTATATAATAAGGAAAAATAAAACAAGATTCCGTAACATTCGTTACGAGAATAAATTAACAATTGTTGACTTGCATATCTTTACTAATGTAACATATGTTACAGAAGCACTTGCTTTTAACTGTTACTATAGGCAATGGAAAACACATTATATTGTAAGGAGGGCTAAAGATGACAATTTATAAGTGCATGCAATGTGGAAACATGGTCATGAGTGTTAAGAGTTCGGGAGTTCCCATGGCTTGCTGTGGCGATCAGATGACTGAACTTATCCCCGGAACAAGCGACGGTGCCGTTGAGAAACACGTTCCTGTTTACGAGGTAAAGGACGGCAAGGTTACTGTTAACGTAGGAAGTGTAGATCATCCTATGATTGCAGAGCATTACATCGAGTGGGTTGCTATTGAGACCAACTTAGGATGCAGAATGACAAAGCTTAAACCCGAGACAGCACCCAAGTGTGTATTTACTCTTGAAGAAGGAGAAACAGTTAAAGAAGTTTTGGCTTACTGTAACTTGCACGGACTCTGGAAAGCATGAGGTAAAATATGAGCGAAATAGCTTTAAATGCAAGTAATTTTGATGAAACAGTTTTAAAATCAGATATTCCCGTAGTGGTAGATTTCTGGGCACCCTGGTGCGGACCCTGTAAAATGTTTGCGCCTACCCTTGCAAAGTTTGCGGAAGCAACAGAGGGCAAAGTCCTTGTAGGCAAGGTAAATGTTGACGATGAGCAGGATCTTGCCATGAAATATGGTGTTGCAAGTATCCCTACTCTTCTTGTATTCAAAAACGGTGAAGTGGTTAACAAGAAGGTCGGCGGCTTAAGTCTTGAAGCTTTAAACGAATTTGTAGGAATCTAGCAAACGGGGATTGTAATTGAAAAGGAGATATGAATAATGAGCAGATACGCAGGTACACAGACTGAGAAAAACTTACAGGCAGCTTTTGCCGGTGAGTCTCAGGCAAGAAATAAATATACTTACTTTGCATCAAAGGCTAAAAAGGAAGGCTTCGAGCAGATTGCAGAGCTTTTCTTAAAGACAGCCGACAACGAGAAAGAGCACGCAAAGATGTGGTTCAAGGAGTTGGAGGGTATCGGTGATACCGCTGCTAACCTTGCTGCTGCAGCTGATGGAGAGAACTATGAGTGGACAGACATGTATGAAGGTTTTGCGAAGACTGCTGAGGAAGAAGGCTTCAAGGATCTGGCAGTTAAGTTCAGACTCGTAGCTGCTATTGAGAAGAGACACGAGGAGAGATATCGTGCACTTCTTAAGAATGTGGAAGCTCAGGAAGTATTTGCAAAGAGCGAAGTAAAGGTTTGGGAGTGCCGTAACTGCGGACACATTGTTGTTGGCACAAAGGCTCCTGATGTATGTCCTACATGCGCACATCCTCAGAGCTACTTTGAAGTACACGCAGAGAATTACTAATTATGGTTTGCGAACTGTTTGATTCCATTACCGAAGAAGAACAGAAAAAGATGCTTACCTGCGCGGCAGCAAAGGAGAGATCCTTCGCTGCCGGCGAATATATTTTCAGACAGGGCGATTCACCAAAGAGCATGTATCTGGTGCTTAAGGGAAGCGTAATGGTGGCTAAGGATTTTGTCACCGGCAAAAGAAGCGTTCTCTTTATAGTTTACGAGAAGGACGTTTTCGGAGAAATGTTCGCTTTTTCCAATGAGAGCCAGTTTTGGTACGACGCCATTGCCAATGAACCGGTAACGGTTCTAGAGATACCTTTTGGGTTCTTCTTTGGCTTTTGTGAAAACGCATGCAGAAAACACCAGACAATAGTCAAGAACATGCTTGGGATTTTCTCAAAGAAGAGTTTTATGATGACCAAGAAGCTTTATCTTCTGTCGGGGAAAACTCTCAGAGAAAGAATATCCATGTGGGTTCTTGATCTTGCCGGAGAAAAGGATTCCTTTAAGTCTGACATGAAAAGAGAGGAATTATCCGATTATCTGGGAACAACCAGGCCGTCCCTTTCAAGGGAGTTAATGGCCATGCAGGATGAGGGCCTTATTGAGGTTGAACGATCATCCTTCAAAATCAAAGACCGTGAAGGTCTGGAGTATTACGCGGAGTAGAATTTCTACTCCGCTTTTTTGTGTCCAATTTATTAATGTTTCTTTAAAAAAACAATGTGCATCTTTCATTTTATAAAAGATATGTTAGAATGATGATGCTATGGAAGAAAAGAAGAAGATAAACAAAGCAATAATAGCCGTAATTGCTTCCCTCGGTGTAATAACAGCGGGGCTTTTTGGCTATGTTTTATATATTGATGCAACAAAGCCCGTGTTTAATCTGAACACAGACAGCCTTTCCATCGAGGCAGGGGATGGCTTTGATCCCTTGGATTACGTATCTTTTGTCAAGAATGTGGATGAGAAAACCATCGACATCGACAACCCGGTTCAGACAGGAATTCTTGGTGAGTACCAGGTATATTACGGAGCAGGCCAGGAAATTAAAGCTTTGAAGGTTACTGTGGAGGATACAAAAGCTCCAACTTTCACTGTTAAACCCGGTACCCACGAGTACTTTACGGACGAGAAGATTGCACCCGAGGATTTGATTTATACATTAAGTGATGAAACAGATGTTGATGTAAGCCTTGATTACGAGGGTCAGGATTTTACCGAGCCGGGAGATTACAAGCTTAAGGTGGTGGCCTCTGATGCTGCAGGAAACGAAACAGTCAGATTTGCCAACATTAAAATAAGCAAGAAGGATACCACTCCACCTGAAATCTGGGGAGTTATTGATGTCGTAATTGTTGAGGGAGATTCCCTTGATTTAATGAACGGCATCCAGGTTTTCGATGATATCGATGAGAACCCTTCCCTTGAAATAGAAGGTGAGTACGATAAGGAAAAGCCCGGCGAATACAGGATTAAATATATAGCAAAGGACGCTTCAGACAACGAGTCCAGCGCAGAAAGACTCATAAGAGTTGAGCCCGAGATAATCGTTCCTGTAGAGAGACCTGCGGGAATCGAGCCCTTTACCGGAGATGTTACAAACTACATTCCTCAGGGTGGAAGCGTTGGCTGGGATGCAACCGGAATCAGAAAGCAGCCTTATCTTGTAGCTGTAAACAGAGCCATGAATACAGTTACGGTTTACGGTAAGGATGAGAACGGAAACTACACCATTCCCGTGAAGGCCTTCGCCTGCAGTGTAGGACGTGAAGGTCATGAAACCATAACAGGAACTTATAAGACCACAGACAGATTCCCCTGGTGTTACATGGTTGACGGAACCTGGGGAAGATACGCCATAAGAATAAGCGGCGGATACATGTTCCACTCCATCGGATACTACGAGAGAAAGGAAGATACTCTGGAGTACGATGAGTTTAATAAGCTTGGAACTCCCGCAAGTCTTGGATGCGTAAGACTCTGCCTTTCAGATATTTACTGGCTTTACGCTTACTGCCCCACAGGCTTTAGAACCGTAATCTATGATGATTACGAATCCGCAGGACCTCTTGGCAAACCTACGCCTCCCATGATTGATACCTCAAATGAGTTCACCAGAGGCTGGGATCCCACAGATCCTGAGTATCCATATTAGAAAGCAAATGTGTTAATATATACATATGACTGATGAAGCAACCATTTTAAGTTATGCCGAGAAGGTAATAAATCTCGCAAGAGACACCATAACAGTTCGCTTCAGATTCTTTGATTCAGCATTGGCCAAGGTAAGCTTCGAAAGCCGCGTTGGAATCAAAGGTTATGTTTTTGACGGCACAAAACTGATTTACGATCCGTATATACTTTTAAATGATTATAAGGAGGAGTCCTCATTCGCTTTGAGGCTCCTCCTTCATGTGCTTTTTCACGCAATTTTAATGCACCCCTACAGGTTTGATAAGACAGAGGAAAAGTACTGGAATATAGCCAGTGACATTGCTGTTGAGAATATCATTCTTTCAATGGAGATTCCCGAGGCCACCTTACTTAGAGACGGTGAGGAAAGAATAATTCTAAGCCGCCTTTCAAAGTGGGTACCAAATCTTACCGCCGATGCTTTGTACAGAGAGTTTGTGGTTGGCGGTATCTCCCACGATTCCGAGGAGAAGTATGCGAAGCTCTTTAAGTTTGATACTCACAGGCCAAGAGCAACTTATAAGGAAGAGCCTAAGGAGATTTTCACCAAGGAAGATTGGGAAAAGATAGCCGAGAGAGTAAAGGCGGAACTTAAGTCTTTTTCCAAAGATATTACGGGCGGAGAGTCTATACTTCAAAACCTTAAGGAAAGCACCAAGAAGCGCTACGATTACGACGAGATTCTTAATCGCTTTGCGGTGATGAGCGAAGAGATTAAGGTTAACCCCGACGAGTTCGACTATATCTACTACACCTACGGTCTTGACACCTACGGAAACATGCCCCTGATTGAACCTTTGGAGTATGCTGAGGAGAAGCGAATCAAGGAATTCGTCATAGCCATTGACACTTCCGCTTCTGTAAGAGGCAAGATGGTTGAAGGGTTCCTTAATAAGACCTACGACATCCTGTCGAAATCCGTAAGCTTTTCGGAGAAGTTGAATGTTCACATAGTCCAGTGCGATTCAAAAATCACCCAGGATACGGTGATAGAATCAAAGAACGATTTGAAGAAGGCAGCCGATAACTTTAAGATAAAAGGCTTCGGCGCCACGGATTTCAGGCCGGTGTTTGCATATGTGGATCAGTTAATCAGAGATGAAAAGATAAAGAATCTGAAGGGCCTTATATATTTTACCGACGGATACGGAATTTATCCCGAGTCGCCGCCCCGCTACGACACGCTCTTTGTTTTTGACAGGGAGGATGAGTACAGAATGCCGGTGCCGGGTTGGGCAATCAAAGTGATATTGGAGGATGAGGAATGAACATAAGAGAAGCTAAAGATTATATAAAGGATACGGTTCAGTTGTATCTCACAAAAGATGAGTTCGGAGATTACAGGATTCCTGTGGTAAGGCAGCGTCCCATTTTCTTACTGGGTGCTCCGGGAATCGGAAAGACGGCGGTTATGAGCCAGATTGCCTCGGAACTTGATATTGCTCTTGTGAGCTATTCCATGACTCATCACACAAGACAGTCGGCCCTTGGCCTTCCTTTCATAGAGAAGAAAGAATATGCAGGCAAAAGCTACAGTGTCTCCGAATACACCATGAGTGAAATCATTGCCTCGGTTTATGACACCATGGAGGAAAGCGGAGTAAAGGAGGGAATCTTATTCCTTGATGAGATTAACTGCGTTTCGGAAACCCTCTACCCTTCCATGCTTCAGTTCCTGCAGTATAAGGTCTTCGGTAAGCACACCGTACCCGAAGGCTGGGTTATTGTTACCGCGGGAAACCCTCCGGAATTCAATAAGGCCGTAAGAGAGTTTGATGTTGTTACTTTAGACAGACTTAAGGTTATAGAGGTTGAGGCTGACTATCCCGCTTGGAAAAAGTACGCCTTCGATGCAGGTCTTCACGGCTCCATTCTTAATTTCCTTGAATCCAACAGAGATTATTTCTATGGAGTAGAAACCACTGCTTTTGGCAAAAATTATGTTACGGCCAGAGGCTGGGAAGACCTTTCCGATATCATTAAGCTCTATGAGGAGTCCGGAAAGAAGGTAACGGAAAGCCTTGTTGGTCAGTACATCAAGAATGAAACTGTGGTAAAAGAATACACGGCCTACTATGACCTCTACAACAAGTATAAGAAGCAGTATGACGTGGAGGGAGTTTTTGAAGGCAAGGTGGATGAGAAGATGGTGAAGGCAGTCTCTAAGGCAGCAGTAGATGAGAAGCTTGCTCTTACCGGACTTCTTTCAGATGTAATCAAATCCGAGATTAAAGATATTATGAGAAGGCAGCAGGTTTTAAAAGATGTGAGACCTTCTCTTTCCAGAATGACTTTCGGAGAAGAAAAGGATATTGCGGGATACATTAAGACTCTCATCAAAGCAAGAGAAAAGGTAATCGCAGACAAGCAAAGAGCCGGATCTTTAACAGCTGCAGAAAAGACAGAAGGAAAGAGAATCATTGCACTCTATAAAGACCTTTCAAAGCAGGCAGGCTCACCCGATGAAGTTAAGGCATTCTTTAATGGTGAAATCGGAACCTTAAAAGAAAGAGTAGCGGCGGAGCAAAAGAGACTTGATAATCTCTTTGCTGCCATGAGCAAGATATTCGGAGAAGAGTCCAATGAGATGTTAGTGCTTGTAACAGAGCTTACCCTTGGAAAGGACACCGCAGATTTCTTTGCAAGCTTCGGCTCCGACTCCTACGAGAAGTACAATTCTCTTCTTATGGTGGGGGACCGCAAGGAAACCCTCCGTAAGGAAATCCTCAACATACTGTAGGTGCAAAATGGGGACAGGCCCCAAATTGCACATACATCCCCCCTGGGGGTTTGTGTGACATAATATACCTCCCGTATAATTAACTCGATATCATTATATGGGAGGTATTTCTTTATGCATATGGCAGATGCTTTACTGGCTCCCGCTGTCGCAGCTACAATGTATGTGGCTTCAGGAACAGGTGCCGGATTCTCAATCAACAAATTAAGAAAAGACGACGAACCTCAGAAATTGCCTGTTATGGCAGTTACATCAGCTCTTGTTTTTGCAGGACAGATGATTAACTACACCATTCCCGGAACAGGTTCATCAGGTCACATGTGTGGCGGTATGTTATTATCCGCACTCCTTGGACCTCAGGCAGGATTCTTATCCATGATAGTAATTCTTGCAATCCAATGTTTATTCTTTGCTGACGGAGGACTGATGGCTCTTGGGGCCAATGTCTGGAACATGGCGTTCTACGGGTGCTTTATAGGGTATTACCTGATATGGCGTCCTTTCATGAGAAGCAAAATATTCGGAGATAACAGAAACGGACAAAGATGGAGAATCATTGTTGCTTCCATAGTTGGATGTATCGTAACTCTTCAGCTTGGTGCTTTCTCAGTTGTACTTGAGACAAGCATTTCAGGAATTACAGAACTTCCCTTTGGTGCATTTGTTGCTTTGATGCAGCCTATCCACCTTGCAATCGGACTTGTGGAAGGTCTTATTACATCAGCGGTTCTCATTTTCATATACGAAACCCGTACGGAACTTTTACAGGATGTGGAGCGTTCCGAGAGCGATAAGAAGGGCTCTTTAAAGAGCGTTATTGTAACACTTGGAATCGCCGTACTTGTTGTGGGCGGTGGCTTAAGCCTTTTTGCAAGCTCCAATCCCGATGGTCTTGAGTGGGCACTCTTCGGAAACGCTGAAGAAGGATATGCCGAGAACATGGGACTTGATGAGGATAACTTCGGTATAGAAAGTACTGTGGCCGAGAAGGCCGGGGCTATTCAGGAAACAACTTCCTTCCTGCCTGACTATGCATTCCCTGACAGTGAGGCTGCTATGGGAACCACGGTTTCAGGTATTGTAGGCTCGGCAATTGTAGCGGGCGTTGCAGTTTTAATCTGCTTCATCGGTGGCTTCTTCAGAAAGAAGAAAACCGCAGAAGCACAATAGTTATATATAATTAAGCAGAGATAAGTTATAATTAAGGGGCGTCATTTGATGCCCCTTATTATTTCCCAAAGGTATTAGCACATGAACAAAATGCAAAAGGCCCTTAGAGAGCTCTCCGAAATGGATGAGCTTGCGGCACGAACTTCGCCCATACATTCCATACATCCCGCGGCGAAATTCCTTTCAACAATTGCATATATCATGGTTGTTCTGTCGTTTGACAAGTATGATTTAAACGGCCTGTTTCCCATGATTCTCTGGCCCATCATTCTATTCCAGGTCAGCGGAACAAATGTGAGAAGCTGTTTTTACAAGCTGAGAATCGTCCTTCCCCTGGTAATGGCAGTCGGGCTTTTTAATCCGTTCTTCGACAAAGAGATAATGGTCCGCATCGGGGGTGTGGGCATATCCGGCGGTGTAATCTCCATGATTACGCTGATGCTTAAAGGAGTATTTTGTCTGATGGCATCCTTCCTTCTTATGGCCACCACCAAGATAGACAATCTTTGCGCGGCATTAAGGAAGCTTCACGTTCCTTCAATGATAGTGTCCCTTCTCCTTCTGACCTACCGTTATGTGGGTGTAATGACTGAGGAGCTTTCGGTGATGACGGACGCATATCACTTAAGGGCCCCGAATCAGAAGGGAATACACGTATCGGCCTGGGGGTCATTTTTAGGGCAGCTTTTACTTCGAAGCATGGACAAAGCACAGGAAATCTACTCAGCCATGCTCCTTAGAGGCTATCACGAGCATTTCCACTATTCGGAAAACAGAAGATTCAACGTCCATGATGCCATATTTTTGGTTATTGCGATTACAATCTTCGTAATCCTTCGCATTTATAATCTGACTGAAGCCCTTGGAGGCTTGGTTGTGAGGTAAATCAATGATTGAATTTCAAAATGTGAATTTTGCTTTTGAAAAAGACAAAAAGGTTCTTAAAGATTTGAACTTTAAAATAGAAAAGGGTGAATCCGTGGGCCTAATCGGTGCCAACGGAGCAGGCAAGTCTACCCTTATGAAGCTGATGGTTGGCCTTCTTTCGGGCGAGGGAAGGATTACCATAGACGGGACAGAAATCAGCCGAAAGAAATTATACGAGATACGAGGCAAAATCGGATTCGTTCTCCAAAACTCCGACGACCAGATGTTTATGCCTACTGTCCTTGAGGATATGATGTTTGCACCCTTAAACTATGGACTATCAAGAGAAGATGCCGAGTCAAAGGTTGATGAGGTCCTGGCACGCTTGAACATTTCCGAGTACAAGGACAAGTACAACCACAAGATTTCCGGAGGCGAAAAGAGAATGGCAGCAATTGCCACCATTCTTGCCATGGAGCCTGAAATTATTCTTATGGATGAACCCACATCTACCCTTGATCCCTACAACAGACGAATCATTATCAATACCATAAAGGAGTTAAAGCAAACCAAGCTTATTGCTTCCCACGACCTTGATATGATTCTTGATACCTGTGACAGGGTAATTCTTCTGTCAAAGGGTGAGATTGTGGCGGACGGCCCGGCCCGTGAAGTATTAAGCAACAAAGAAATTCTGGAAGCAAACCGTATGGAGCTTCCCTTAAGCTTGTCAAAGGAGTAAAGAGGATAATGAGCACAAAACTGACAGTAATTGTGGATAACAAATCTCATGAAGAGCTGGGCGGTGAATGGGGACTTTCCATTCTGGCCGAACATAATGACAAGAAGATTCTTCTGGATGTGGGATCCTCGGATTTGTTTGCAGAGAATATGAAGAAACTTGGCTTTGATATTGCGGATGTGGATTACGGGGTGCTCAGTCACGCCCATTATGATCATGCAAACGGCCTGAAAAGATTTTTCACGGATAATAAGAAAGCCAAGTTCTACTTCAGAGAAACGGCTGACGAGAGATGCTATCACAAGAAGTTTATCTTTAATTGTTACATTGGAATCCCTAAACACATAATAAGGGACTATCCCGACAGGATAGAGATGGTCTCAGGCGATTATAAGCTGTGTGACGGAGTCTATCTGATTCCCCATAAGACTCCGGGTCTTGAGAAGATTGGTAAGCGTGAATCTATGTACCGTAAGACCAAAAAGGGTATGATTCCTGACGACTTTTCCCACGAGCAGAGCCTTGTGCTTGATACCGACAAGGGCCTTGTTATCCTTAACAGCTGCTCCCATGGCGGTACCATCAATATAATAAATGAGGTCAAGTCCACTTTCCCTGACAAGCATGTGCACGCTTTGATAGGCGGGTTCCACCTGTTCAATAAGCCTGAGGATGAAATCAGAGCCACTGCCAAAGCCATAAAGGAAACGGGCATTGACTATGTCTGCACGGGTCATTGCACCAAGGATCGTGCCTACGGCATTATGAAAGAAGAACTTGGGGACAAGCTTGAACAGCTGAGAGCCGGCCTGGTTATGGAATTTTAAGAAACGAGAAAACGAAAATGAATTTGGATTACGAAATAGTACTTGCCACGGAAGAAGACCGAGAAGAGGTACTTGCACTATATAAGTCTCAGTTAGGCAGACCCTTCTGCCCCTGGGACGATGAATACCCCAGCAACGGGACCATCGATTTTGACCTTGAGAGAGACTCATTATTTATCCTAAGATCTGATGGTAAAATCGTCGGCTGCTTCTCTGTGGAAGACGACGAAGATGTGGACGCCCTTGAGTGCTGGGACAGAAGTTTATTCCCCGGAGGAGAATTGGCGAGGCTTGCGGTTTTGCCGGAAATGCAAAACAAAGGAATTGCAAAGCTTCTGGTGGAATACGGTCTGGCGGAGCTAAAGCGAAGAGGTTTTAAGAGCATTCACTTTCTTGTGGACAAGCATAATGTTAAGGCCCTGAAAGCCTACTCTCACTTTGGATTCAGAACAGTCGGCGAGACTTTCATGTACGAACACGAGTATTTATGTTGTGAAAAGGAATTGTAGATAATGAAACATTATATAATTGTGAAATTTAAAGAAAAGAATAATACAGAGAAATTGCTTCCCGAAATCAGAGAGCTATATGATAAAGCTCTTAGGATTGAGGGGGTTGAAAATATCGAGATTCGTAAAACAAACAGTGAAAGGGATAACAGGTACAGTCTCATGATTGAGATGACGCTATCACCTGAGGGATTGGAAAGATTCGATGCCTCGGATATTCACAAGGACTGGAAAAGCAAGTACGGAGATTTACTTGAAAGTAAGGCAATATTTGATTGCGATTAATATTTCCACCGATACTTCTTTAAATCAACCCGATTATCCACAACCTCAACACCTTCTTCCTCAAGGTATTTGGCCTGGTGATTAACACCGCCGAAGACAAAGGCTTCAGCCAGTTGTCCCTGGGAATTTACCACGCGGTGGCAGGGTATTGAATCATGATCCGGATTCTTATGAAGAGCATTGCCCACAGCTCTGGCCATCTTCTTATCTCCGGCAAGTTCAGCTATCTGGCCATATGTAGCAACACATCCTTTGGGGATTTTCTTAACTGCTTCGTATATCCTCTTGGTGGGTGAGTCTGTCACCAGATCATAGCTCTCCCCAATCATTCTTTTTATATCTTCATCGGGAATACTTCCGTCAAGAATGATAGTATTCCAATGCTCTTTATTCTGATGGTAACCGGGAATTACAGACTTGTACATCTGTCGCCAGAAATAGGCATTATCGGGATGGACCTTCACATTCAGATTGACAAAACCGTTTAGTTCATAGGTCCAAAGAAAAGCTTTCTTATTACCCTTCACTCTGATTAACTGCCAGTTCTGATCGTGAAAGGGCGTGTCTTTGTATGTATTTGGAAAACTAAGTCCGTATTCTAAAGCTTCTTCGCGTGTTTCCATATAACCTCTATAACATCAAATCATCAAGAGCAGAAGATTCTCCTGTATTTCCTGCAGCCTCGTTAATGAGAAAAGCCTTGGCCTGAACCTGAGTGGCGCTTAAGTCAGCCACCATTCCTTTGATGTCATCTTTGGAAGGCTTGACTATTGAAAGGTAGAGTTTATAGTAATCTACTTCTCCTTCGCAGTCTTCCTTTAAAGTAACCCAGGCAAAGTCCTTGGGATTTCCGAAAGCCCTTGCCTTGATATAGTTTTCAAACAAAGTTCTCTTATCATCCTTAAGAAAACTGTCATGCATAAGTCTTAAGAAGCAAAGGAAGCACTTATTCTTTGCAGCTCTTTTGACAAAATCGTCTGTTTCTCCGGGCATCTCCCCGTCCACGGATCCGATTCCGTCAGTGGATATATCTTCTTCACCGCAAACCAGAGTATTGATGCTTCCTTCTGCATCATCGGTATTGAGAAGAGCCATAAGAGCGATATCCCACTTTTCATACCAGCCCTGCTGTCCCAAATCGTCACTTCTTAACAAATGCTCATTCGGCAGTCTGTTTACATTTGCAGCCAGAAGAACAGATAAATCTTTGTGGGCATCTTTAAAGGATATTTCTTTTAGATGCTCGCAACCCTCAAAGACTCCACGACCAAAAAGCCCGCTCTCTACCGGAAGGTCAATTTTGACGGACTTAAGATTGTTACACTTTGAAAAACTCCAATCGGATAAGGATTTGATACTTCCGGGGAGAAACACTTTCTTTAAGGACTTGCATCCAAGGAAAGCCTTCTTCCCAATTATCTCGATGTCAGTTTTATCAGAGATATCAAGAACAGAGCCCATGTCTTCATATCCGACAATGGACTTTTCATTTTCGTCATATTTAAGTACAAAGGCTTCTGTTCCTAGTTCCATTTATTATTCTCCGCTGATGATTGCAGATAAAAGATAAAGCACCGGTGAGTTCCAGTAAATAGCAACTTCATTGGTTGAGTAACTCTCACTATGGTCAATGTAGGACTTTGCAGGAGGCGCATCCTTAAGGGCTTTGCCTGCGCAGGGATCCTGCTTTCCGCCGTTAGGTCCGCCTGCTACCATTCCCTTTACAAGGGAGCTTGATGCAAGACTGGGTCTGTGGTGAGAATTCTGAGTATAGTTTGTACCGAATCCTGAAATGAATGAATAGGAGACTGCATTCTGACCCATCAGGTATGAAATCTGATCATATGCAGCTGTGTACATGTCTTTCATTTCGGGACAGTATTTGTTAACAAGAAGCATCAGTCTCGCAAAAGAGCAAACACTTAAGTTGGAACCCCAGATATAATTATCACCAAGGTCACACATATAACCATCTGTCTTCACATTGTTAAGGTACACATTTGCCTGATTCTTACATGCTTCTAAAACTTTGTCCTTAAGCGCTGCATCCTGTAAGCTCTCATCAAGTGAAAGATAAGCAGCATTTCCATAGGTTCCCATTGTATCCCAGCCAAGGCCGAAGGGAACGTTTCCTGAAAGAGCTTTTGCTACATAGTCTTTGTATTTCTGTTCGCCTGTAACCTTCAAAAGTTCAACTGCAGCCCAGTATCTCTCATCGGAACTGTCCCCATCACCATATTCACCGGTGTGAATTTCGGGAGGATTCTTAAAACCTTCCATGTTGGGATTTGCCTCAAGATAGTCCCAGGCTTTCTTTGCAACTTCAAGAGCCTTGTTAGCAAATTCTTTATCGAAGGGTCTGTAGATTCTTGATGCCATAGCCATAACAGCAGCAAAGTCTCCTGTTGCGGTAGGAGAAATGGGAGCGATTACCAGCTTCTTTGTTTCCGCCTCGGGCATTACATATCCCGGGAAGTCTATGCAGGTAACCTTGTGGTAAACTCCGCCGGTTGCCTCATCCTGCATCTTAAGCATCCAGTCAAGTTCATATCTTGCTTCATCAAGAATATCGGGGATACCATTTCCGCTTTCGGGAATTCCCACTGAATCAGTTTTCCAAATCTCGGGGAAATCCTCATAAGCCATAAACATGTCGGCAATACTGGTGGCACCGGCAACCACGTATCTTCCGTAGTCACCTGCATCATGCCATCCGCCGTTAACTTCTTTATATTCTTTGGTTCCGTAAAGCTGAGCATCAGATGTATGGCAGGGTCCATGAGCAATTTTGCCAACAATAGATTCCTCTACTTCACAACCGCAACGCTGCTTATAGAAGAAAAGGAATATCTCCTTTAATACATCGTCATACACGCCGTCTTTTATTTCAAAGGGATAAGACTCCTCATCGTTAGAAACCTTTACAACATAGTTTCCGGGGGTGGTAAAATCAGAGAAATCTCCCTGATAGACCATCTCCGCAGCTTCCTTGGCTTCAACAGGACCTGTGAGAGTTCCCTTGAAAACTTCCTCGTCAGTCTTAGCATCCAAAATCCTGAATTCAGGAGAGAGATTATCTCCTCTCACAACTACTGTCTTTCTTGCTTTAGGCATAAAGCCAATCTGATTTAAATTTACATTTCCGGATGCATTTCTCATCACCGTCTCCTCTTCCTTTGTTTCAATATTTTCTCCTGTTTCAGATTCAGCAGCCTCTACCTCAGCTTCCTCCGAATTAATCTCTGACTCGCTTGTAGGTTCACTTGCTGTACTTGCGCCATTTGAGGCACATCCCATAACCGATACAGTCATTGTAGAAGCCAACAGCAGAGCAAGATATTTCTTTTTCATACCATTTCTCCGATCTTACTTAATCGATTAACTTCCTTACAGGATAATTCTACCATACTATGGTAGAATAAAACCATGACCAATATAAAATCACTCTTAGACTTTTGGAATACAGTAGCCACCACAAAGGGTTACAAGCCTTTATCCGAATCTGAATTAAAGACCGTAATCACCGAGAACAGGTATTACAACCCAGATCTTGATTACCGCTTTGAAGTAAACGGAGAAATTAAAGGTTTTGCCCTGGGTGTAATGGGTGATGATGAAACCATACCCTTTGCAAATAAAGCCGGTTACATTTCATGCTGTATTTTTGATGATGAATATGAAGATGATAAGCATGTTGGTGAAGCTCTGGATTATCTTGAGAGAAAATTTAGAAACGGTGGCAGAGAACGCTCTGAATTCAGCTTCTATAACCCCATGCGCTTATCCTGGTGCATGGCGAAGCAGAATGGCCATGAGCATAACAATCGTCCGGGAGTTCTTATTGGGTCAAAACTTTATGAAATTCTGAAAAGAAAAGGGTATGAAACCAAGACCCTTGAGTGCTCCATGCATATGGACATCAGGTCTTTTGAGATGCCCAAGGAAATGAAGAAGCTTGAGGAAAATTTAAGAGCCAAAGGCATAACCATAGATTATTACTCGGAAGATGACATTACGGGAATACATGAGTTTTTAGAGAGACTAAACAACGCTCTTTGGAGCATTCAGATTCCCGACAGCCTTAGAAAGAAGGAGCCCCTTATCTTTGTTTCGGACAATGGGAAGGCAGCAGGTTTTACCGGGCCCACCATAAGGGAACCTTCGGGACGAGGGTATTTCCTTGGAGTTGCAGTGGATGAAGCCTATAGAGGAATGGGAATCGGTACGCTTCTCTTCCACAAACTTTGCTCAGGGTTCAAAGAAGCCGGGGTGGAGTATGTGACGCTTTTTACAGGCAAGGATAACAAGGCCCTGGAGATATACAAAAAAGTGGGCTTTACAGTTGAGGAAGAATTTGCCACAATGAGAAAGACCCTAAACTAAAAGTTGATTATGGATTACAAAAGAGACTGGATATACACAAAAGAAAAGCTGGTTACAGCCATAAAGCAATTGGGTTTCCCGGCTGAACTTGGAGAGCAGATTGCAAAGCAGCTTGGAAGCCCCAAGGCAATGGAGCGCATGATGGCGTATTTGTACAATGTTAAGCCTCGAAGCGCTGAGCTGGTGGTGGATGAGATGTTAGCCATCTGCAGTGATATCGATGCATGGAGAAACAAGAAGGCTTCTGAGGCAGCCAATGCAAGATACAACGAGATTCTAAACGGGAGTCTTGGTGACTATGAAGATGAAGAGGACTGGGATTTATGACAGATTATGAATTAATGACAGAGCAGCTTAAGAGCCTTGCAGAGGATGAACCATATTTCATCCCTGTTCTTTCCAATGCATCTGCTCTGATATTTGAAAATATGGAAAAACTTAACTGGGCAGGCTTCTATCTCATGAACAAGGGCTCTCTTCTTTTGGGACCCTTTCAGGGCAAAACCGCCTGCATTCGCATTCCCCTGGGAAAGGGAGTATGCGGAACTGCCGCAGGAAACGATGAGACACTTGTGGTAAAAGATGTTCATCAATTTCCCGGGCACATTGCCTGCGACAGCGCATCAAATTCCGAAATAGTAGTCCCCATACATAACGCCGGAGAGGTTATAGGTGTTCTTGATTTGGACAGCACCGAGTTTGACCGTTTCAGCGATGCAGATAAAGAGGGACTTGAAAAATTTGTAAAAACGTTGGAAAGCGTTACTCAGTGGTAAGAACTTCCAATATTCCCCCATCTCTAATATGGGAGAAATCATAATATACATTACCGACACAGTTATTTTTGAACAGGTTAAGAAGGAATCTTGCCTGTTCTTTTTGTGCCTCGCTGGCATTAGGATAGCATCCCCATTCGCCAATCATAGTGGGGATATTCATTTTCTTCGCGCATTCAAGAAGGCTTCCGAAAATGAAGGCTACTCTCTCACATCCACCGGTTTCATATGCTTCGGTGTCAACCAGAATGTCATATCCGTGAGGAACATAAGCCTGTCCTTCGATTACATTTCCATCTTCATCCTCCGCAGGTTTTACCATGGAAGGCACGCCTGCATTGGCGAAGTAATTGCTCTCAAACATGATGATTCCGTTCTTGTCGACACTTCGAATTGCCCTTGCCAATTCATCGTAGAAGGGATTAAGGACAGTGGTTTCAAACTCCATGGTTATAGGAGCAATCTCTCCTATCATCTCGGCAATCTTTCCGAAATCCTCCAATGCCGACATATCTCCGTCAGGCATATACTTACCCATAATCTCTGCGACCTTCATTCCGGGAGTGCCGGGGAAGGGCTCGTTCATCACATCATACCCGATAACATAGGGATTATTTCCATAACGGGCCGCAATGAATTTCCAGAGATTAATATAGCGAGTTCTTATTCCTGTACCGTCCACAAGAATGGTATTCTTCCAGAAATTATCAAAAGCATGCTGAACCGCAGGGCTTATTAGATATGATTCGCTCCAAAGCTCGGTTCTGTAGTGCTCTTTCCCGTCTGTGACCGTGGCCCACTTGGGAGCTCCGTCCTCGAATACCACACCGTAAAGATCCTGATGCATATCAAGAAAAACCGAAATCTCCTCATTTGAAGCCATATCTATAATTTGGTCGATGCCCTTAAAGTATTCCTCGTCGTAAACTCCGGGCTCAGGCTCGCATCCATCCCAGATAAGGCCGAGTCTTATCAGGTTAAAACCTTTTTCTCTAAGGAACTTAAAATCCTCAGGCTTGTAATCTCCGAGATAATTTCTGGATTTATCTTTGCAAACCATATTTATGCCCTTGGGAATGAAGGGATTACCTGAATCGGTTATAAATTGGTTTCCGTTTACTTTAACTTTCTTTGAGTTCATTTTTGTCTCCCTCTCTCGCTGCTACGTTGAAATCAGATATTTCTTTTTCAAGCTTCCTTCCGATGGGGAAGAAAAGCATGGGAATGAATCCCACAACGCACATGATTATAGGTATGAGTCCGGCACCTACACGGATTCCCCATACGGCTCTCTCCGACTGAACGGCAAGAGTGCCGTCATAACCGTAGCGGCTTAGAATACCGGAGAAAATGGTGGCCTGTAAACTTGTAAGCGATGTAGTAAGTAGGGCGAAAAGGCCACCATAAAGTCCGGTTTTTCTGGTGCCGGTCTGCATTTCATCGTAGTCTATGAGTTCACCGTTCAAGACTACGCCGGCAGTCTGAATAACATTTAAAGCAAACACAATGAGGGTATAGCTGATAACAGCCTGCCACCCCTTTGTTATAAACAAAAGACTTGAAAAACCTGCCACTGCAGGGATAAAAGCAAGAAGCGTAATCAACTTACTTCCGTATACTTTAATTTTCTTTCCTGCCCAGGGAAGAAGAATCAGCATTATGACTCCGGGAATTACGTCAGCCAAAGTAGCCACAGTACCGCTGGTCTTTACAACGGAATCCATAAAGTAAAGGAAAGGCGTAAAGTAGAAGCCTATGGCGCCCCTTGCAATAATGTAGAAAAGAAGGTATGTGAGGAAGGGTTTCGAAATAACAATCCTCTTAACATCCGCAAGTACTTCTTTAATGTTATGATGCTCCGGAGGTGTGGCCGTCTCATATAAAGAAGCCTTATCCTTGAGAGTTCTTAAAGCCACGAAATACATGCCCGCATTAACAAGGATTACCACCGAAAATACAGGGATAACCAGAGCTCTGTTTCCGCCGCCCACAAGAAGCAGTGTGGGGATTATGGTAGTAATGGCACCAAGCACGTTTCCTATATAGGTTCTTATGATGTCCACATCAACTCTCTCTTCTTTATCCGGCGCAGCCAGAAGGAAATAGGAGTTGTAAGCCACGGAGTAAACCGTATAGGCGGTATCAAATATGAACAGTTCCGCCAAAAGTACCCAGAATACTACCCAGTCGCTCCAGGATGGGGAGGACAGAAGCATAAAGAATATGGAAATAAGCATGGTGGGTGCCGTTACCTTCATGAGGTAAACGTACTTGCCTCGTTTCTTATGAAAAGGAAGCTTGTCAATATAGGCTCCAAGAAGCGGATCGTTTATGGCGTTCCAAATACTGTAAATGAGATAAATCCAGCCATAGAATTTGGCATCGAGGCCGATGATATCCGTATAGAATTTCATCAGCGTATTATGAATAATGATAGGTCCGATAACGGATGCAGGCCCGGGAAGAGCCAGTGTAATCTTCTCACGGAAGGTGAGTTTTCCGCCTTCAGAACCGAATTTCTCGTGAAAAAAGGATGCTATTTTCCCCATTTGTAACCTCCTTAATTGTTGTAACCCTACTTTGAATGTACACCTTAAAGTAACTTTAATGTCAACAAAAATAATGATATATTTTTTATATAAGGAAAAAACACGGGGGTCTACATTATGAAAGAGTTCTACACTATAGGAGAAGTCAGCAGAATCTTTAATATTCCTGCACCCACATTGCGCTATTACGACAGTATCAAACTTTTAAGTCCCTGGAAGAAAGGTGAGAACAGCTACAGATATTACTCAAAGGCTCAGTTTGAGATTATCTCCATGATTATTTTCATGCGATCCATCGGAACTCCCATAAAACGCCTTACGGAAATACTAAATGACGATAATGCCGGAGGTGTTCAAGGCGAGCTGAAGCGCTGCAGAGAGGAAATAAACAACAGGATTGCCGAGCTTGAGCTTCTGAAAACCAAGGTCAGGGTCTTCGATGATAACATCAGGGATACCTGTTATGAATCGGACATTTCGCTGGTAACTTTGCCAGAAATGTATATGATGAGTAAGCCCTTCGGTGAGGAAGACGAGCTTGATATAGATGAGATAATCAACGTCACCTCCGGCGCCACAGGATGGGCTAACACCGCAGGCCTCATTTCTACCATAACCCCCGAGAACCTTCTTGCAGGAAGATTTCACGACTACGAAAAGTATGGCTACATAAGCGAGATTCCCTTTGCATCCTCCAATAGTTACACTGAGGTGATTAAGAGCGGGAAATATGTAGTCGGGAATATGAAGATTAAAACCGTTGAGCACTTTGAAGCAGACGAAACCTACAAAGTCATGCTTGATTACATAAATAAACAGGGCCTTAAAATCAAGGGTCCTGCCATAGAACGAAATATTCTTGATCTCTACTGCGGCAACCGCTTCAGTCCCACCATGTTCTTTAAAATCTACATTCCGGTGGGTTAAACAGTTGTATGGGGGTCGAAAAACTTGCTGCCGTACATCTGTTAGTGCCGTTATCACGGATAATACTAACAAATCAATGGAAGCTAGCATTTGTTAGTGTAGCCATCGCGGAGAGTACTAACAAATTTATAGGTGTTAATATTTGTTAGTGGAATGCCCGTATGCATGTACTAACAGATGATTATGCTTGCTGTTTCATTAGTGACTTGGCGAGTTAAGTCGCTAACGAGGTACTAACAAGAGGACAAAAAGACAAATTTGTTAGTCATACAAGCAAAAAAAATACTAATGGAATTCAAAACGTGAAATTCCATTAGTATTTTGCTATAATTCAGTACAATTTCTTGCCCTTACCGGGATTGTGTCTCAGTCATCCTTTTTCCAAAAGCTCCAGTGCAATCCCTTATCCCCGTGATCAAATCCATACCAGCAAAGCTTTCCGAGAGAAATAAAGGCTTTGTTGAGGGGGGTGGTAAAACTAAAAACATATGACCTTGAAAACGTTTCAAAGTGTTGTTATACTTTTTGGAGAAATGGGTTCCAAATAGGAGGATAAATTATGGCTAATTGGAAAAATCTTGATACATTAAAAAGCTTCTCTGACCTTAAGAATGTAAAGAAGGTAAACCTTAAATCCGTAATGAGCGGTGAGGAAGGTGCAAAGAGAGTAGCTAAATATTCAGTAAAAATGGCAGCAGGCCTTAACTACAACTACGCAGCAAAGGCTGTTGACGACGATGTTTTGAAAGCACTTGAAGCACTTGCTAAAGAGGCTGAGCTTGCTGACAAGTTCAAAGAACTCTACAACGGTGCTGTAATCAACACAGGTGAGAAGAGACTTGTTCTTCACCAGTTAACCAGAGGACAGCTTGGTGACGACGTTGTATGCGACGGCGTAAACAAGAGAGAATTCTACCTTAACGAGCAGAAGAAAATTGCTGATTTTGCAAATAAAGTACATAACGGTGAGATCGTAAACGGCGCAGGCGAGAAGTTCACAACCGTTGTTCAGATCGGTATCGGCGGAAGTGACCTTGGCCCCAGAGCTATGTACATCGGCCTTGAAAACTGGGCCAGAAAAACCGGCAACTTCAAAATGGAAGCAAAGTTCATCAGTAACGTTGACCCTGATGATGCAGCAGCCGTTCTTAATTCAGTTGATGTTGCTCATTCAATCTTCGTACTTGTTTCCAAATCAGGTACAACACTTGAGACTCTTACAAACGAATCCTTCGTAAAGGATGCTCTTAAGAAGGCAGGCCTTGATGCTTCTAAGCACATGGTAGCCGTAACAAGTGAGACATCACCTCTTGCAAAGAGCAGTGATTATCTTGCAGCATTCTTTATGGATGACTATATTGGCGGACGTTTCTCATCCACATCGGGCGTAGGTGGAGCTGTTTTATCACTTGCATTCGGACCTGAAGTATTCGCAAGATTCTTAAAGGGTGCAGCTGAGGAAGACAAGCTTGCAACAAACGCTAATCTCCTTGAGAACCCTGCTATGCTTGATGCACTTATCGGTGTATACGAGAGAAACATTCTTGGAATGGCTACAACAGCAGTCCTTCCTTACTCTCAGGCACTCAGCCGTTTCCCTGCACACCTTCAGCAGGCTGACATGGAATCAAACGGTAAGAGTGTTAACCGTTTCGGCGAGCCCGTTAACTATGTAACCGGTCCCGTTATCTACGGTGAGCCCGGAACCAACGGACAGCACTCATTCTACCAGCTCCTTCACCAGGGAACAGACATCATCCCTCTTCAGTTCATCGGATTTAAGAACAGCCAGATCGGAACTGATGTTGTTATCCAGGGAAGCACCAGCCAGCAGAAGTTATGTGCTAACGTAGCAGCACAGATTGTTGCTTTTGCATGTGGTAAGGATGATGAGAACAACAACAAGAAGTTCGAGGGTAACAGACCTTCATCCATCATCATCGGTGAGCAGCTTACTCCCGAAGCTTTGGGAGCACTTCTCTCACACTTCGAGAACAAGATCATGTTCCAGGGCTTCACATGGAACCTCAACAGCTTCGACCAGGAAGGCGTGCAGCTTGGTAAGGTTCTTGCAAAGAAAGTTCTTGCACATGAGACTGACGGAGCACTTAAAGCATACAGCGATCTTCTCAATATCTAAAACGACCGAAAGGGCCTGCTTTGCAGGCTCTTTTTTAGTTAATTCACTTATTGATAAAGATTTGTTAAAATGTTAATCTCTCAATATGGGACAAAATATTAAAACCATCACTGACAACATCACATTTTTACCTGCCTCTGAGGGCCCTTTATCTGCGGATGTGTATTTTATAAAGGGTAAGGAGCGGACATATATAATAGATGTGGGCAGCAACGACGAGGCACTTAACCTTGTTGAAGCCACAGAAAACAAAACTGTGATTATAACCCACTTCCATGAGGATCATGCTTCCAATTTGAAAAGAATTGAAATAGATGATTCGGACTTACTGGTGGGGGATTATACAAAAAAGGTTTATAACAAGGGAACCCTGATTAAAGAACCCGCTTTGATAAACGATGGGGTGACTATAAAAGTGTTCGCGATTGCGAATAGTCATGCCAAGGGTTCACTGTGTGTCACAGTGAATGACGAGTATTTGTTTATTGGGGATTCCTATTACTGTTCCGCAAAGGGATATAACGTTTCTCTTCTTCATGACGAGATAGAGTTTCTGAGAGATTTGGTTTTTACCAAAGTGATATGCAGTCATGAGGAGAAGATTTACACCAAGGAAGAAATCATAAAGGAACTGGAAGAATGCTACTCCAAAAGGGAGGCAGGAAATCCGTACATCAAACTCTGGTAACAGCAGGCAAACAATTTGGAGGGATATCAAATGAAGAATATCACAATGGGAAGCACGGGTATCACTGTACCTCAGAACGGATTTGGAGCACTTCCGATTCAGAGAGTATCATTGGATGAGGCGGTTAAGATTCTAAGAAGAGCCTATGAGGGCGGAATGAGATTCTTTGATACTGCCAGAGCTTACTCCGACAGTGAGGAGAAACTTGGAGCAGCCTTCGGTGACGGATGGCTTAACCGTGAAGATATAGTAATTACCACAAAGACAGCGGCCAAGACTCCGGAAGCCTTCTGGAAGGATTTGGAAACTTCCCTTAATAATTTAAAAACTGACTACATCGACGTTTATCAGTTCCACCTTATGGGCCAATGTTGGAAGCCCGGGGACGGAACCGGAATGTACGAGTGCATGCTTGAGGCCAAGAAGCAGGGCAAAATCCGTCATATAGGCGGAACCGCTCACAAAATCGGCATTGCGGAGGAGCTGGCGGCCTCAGGACTTTACGAGACAATTCAGTACCCCATGAGCTACCTTGCCGAGGACCGAGAAATAGAGTTGATAAAAACCTGCAATAGGAATAATATAGGATTCATATGTATGAAGGGCCTTGCAGGAGGACTTATTACAAACTCCAGGGCAGCCATGGCTTTTGCTGCGCAGTTTGATGGGCTGGTACCCATTTGGGGCATCCAGAAAATGAGCGAGCTTGAGGAGTGGCTTTCATATATGGACGACACTCCCACAATGGATGAGGAAATCACTGCCTTCATCGAAAAAGAGAGACAGGAATTAAAGGGCGAGTTCTGCAGAGGCTGTGGCTACTGCATGCCCTGCACAGTGGGAATTCAGATTAACAACTGTAACAGAATGTCTCTGATGCTTCGCCGTGCGCCCAGTGCAGGATGGCTTAGCGAGCAGTGGCAGAAAGAGATGGAGAAGATTGAGGAATGCATTAACTGTGGCGCCTGCCTTAAGAAGTGCCCTTACGAGCTGGACATTCCGAATCTTCTGAAGAAGAATCTTGAAGATTACAGAAATGTACTTGCAGGAAAGGTATCTGTTAAATAAGAGGAAAAGGGAAATATGGATCGCATATTTATATCAGATGAAATAAAAGAACTGGCAAAGGTTGCCGAGAAGGAGTGCAAGCCTTATTTTGATGCTGTGGATGAGGTTGCTTTATTTAACTCGGAGAAGGTTTTAAATGCTTTTCTTGAGAATGAAGTTTCCTACCAGGACTTTGCTGAGATTAACGGCTATGCTTTCTTTGACGAAGCCAGAGACAAAATAGAGAGAGTTTTTGCGGAAGTTCTCGGATCAGAGGATGCGCTTGTAAGAGCTCAGATTATGTCAGGAACCAACGCAATTTACCTTACTTTATCGGGACTTCTTCACCCCGGGGATACCATGATGTGTATTGCCGGAACTCCCTATGATCCTTTGCAGGAGATTATGGGAATCAGAGGAGAAAGCCCTCTTGCTCTTACCAGAAACGGCGTAAGCTACGAACAGATAGATTTAATCGGCGATGATTTTGATTACGATGCCATCGAAGCAAGAATCAAAAAGGGTGGCGTAAGGCTTGTGGAGATTCAGCGTTCCTGCGGATACTCTCACAGAAGAGGCCTTCCAATTGCCAAGATTGAAAAAGCGTGCTCTCTCATAAAGAGCATTGACCCTGACGTAATCATCATGTGCGACAACTGTTACGGCGAGCTGGCCGAGAAGAAGGAGCCTACAGAGGTAGGTGTTGATATCATGGCCGGATCTCTTATGCACAACATGGGTGGTGGTGTTGCCACATCAGGCGGATATGTTGCCGGAAGAGCAGATTTGATTGAACAGGTTGCTGACAGACTTACTTCCCCCGGAATGGGCAAGTACCTTGGAGCAAACTACAATCAGAATATTAAATTCCTTAAGGGTATTTTTATGGCACCGAGAACCGTTGCCAATGCTATAAAAACAGCCATTTTGACCAGTTACATGGTTGAAAAATTGGGGCTTCCCAAGGTGGTACCCAAATATGATGAATACAGAAGCGACATTATCCAGACCTTTGACTTCGGAAACGAGAAAGATCAGATAGCTTTCTGCCAGGCGCTTCAGTCTTATTCAGCTGTTGATGCACACTTTACCGCTGTTCCCTGTGAAATGCCGGGCTACCCTCACGACGAGATTATGTCTGCGGGCACATTTGCTCAGGGCGCAACTATCGAGTTAACCTGCGACGGACCTGTTGTAGATCCTTACACTGTGTTTATGCAGGGAAGCTTAACCTATGAAACAGGCAAGCTTTCAGTTTTGGCTGCCTTAACCAAAATGCAAAAAGAAAGAGAGAATTAAAATAAATGGATACAGAATTAAATATTGAACCCAAAAGAAGGAAGAATCTATGGGAATGGCTTAAAGGTTACTTCACCACCTACGAGAAGATTTGGATGCTATCAATGGTTATTCTTACCGTTGCCCTTGCAATCCTCTTCCCCGAAGATGACACAAACGGTGTAAGTGGTTTGGTAATCACAATTCTTTATGTTTTTGATGTTTTAATCGGTTTACTTTGCGAACTGCTTTTTTCAAAGCAGAACAAATGGGGCTTCCTCATTTACAATATTGTAGAAGTTATTGAGATTGTTACAATGATCATCCTTCGCACCAGATTTGCTTCAATGGCTGTTGCGATGTTCTACTGGATTCCCGCACATACATTGGGATTCTTCCAGTGGAGAAGATTTAAAGATAAGAAGGACAGTCAGAAGACTGTGGTAAGAAAGCTTAAAGCTTGGCAGACCGTTCTTATTTTTGCACTTACAATTATCTGGACTCTTGTTATCGGATATCTGGTAGCAAAATACAGTCCCGAGACAGAATTTTACTCAAGCGATACAGTTGTAAAAGTAATCGCTTACCTGGATGCCTGCCTCAGTATTATGAGTATCATCGACGGAATATTGATGTTCTTCCGTTCCAACGAATCCTGGTGGACATGGTATCTTTACATTGCAGTTGAGACCGCTGTTAACATCATTTCAGGACAGTGGATTTTGCTTGTTTACAAGCTTGGATATTTGACAAATACCACTTACGGAATTATCAAGTGGACTAAATATATTAAAGAAAACGATGCAGCAGACGCTACATAAAAGGAGAGGTTATGAGTTTTGACAAACTAGACAGTTATCTTGATTCGTTACAGGATACCTACGGAATGCCTGTGGGTGATTTGCTTGTAATGAAGGACCATGAAGAGGTTCACAGACACAGCTTCGGCTATTCGGATTACGAGAAGAAAACTCCCGTTACACCGAACAATCTGTACAAACTCTATTCGGCCACAAAGGTAATTACAATGACGGCGGTTCTCCAGCTTGTTGAGCAGGGGAAAATTAAATTACACGACAGATTAAGTGACTATTTGCCCGAATATGATCACGTTCTTGTGAAAAGCCGCCTCCCCGAAAATGAGGATGTTTGTCATGTTGCTCACAACGATATCAGAATCATTGATTTGATGACCATGAGTGCAGGATTTTCATATGATTTGTATGCCCCTGCTCTTCAGGAGAAAATCAAGGAAAGTGCAGACAACGCAAGTACAAGAGAAATGATTGAAGCCCTTTCAAAGGTTCCCCTTTTATTTGAGCCCGGAACCGGATGGAACTACAGCCTCTCTCACGACGTTTTGGCAGCGGTAATCGAGGTTGTAAGCGGAATGAAGTTCTCTGAGTACTTAAAGAAATATATATTTGAACCCTTGGGAGCAAAGGATTTTTATTTCCAGAGACAGATTGATGAGGCCACAAAGAAGAGACTTTGTGCGATTTATACAGCTGATAATGACAAGCCCCCTTTCTATGGAATAAGTGATGAGAAGGCAGACGAATTCACTTTTACAAAGAACTATGAAAGCGGCGGTGCGGGCTTAATCGGAAGTGTTGATTCCTATATTCTTGTTGTTGACGCTCTCGCTTGCGGTGGCGTAGGCAAAACAGGAAAGAGAATCTTAAAACCTGAGACAATTGAGCTTTTCACACATCCCTATACAACCTTTGGTCAGCTTAAGAAGGACTTTGATTCCCTTAACAGAATCGGATATCAGTATGGCCTTGGTGTAAGAGTGCTTGTGGACGGAAGCAAATCAAAGAGCCCCGTTGGAGAGTTTGGATGGGACGGAGCCGCAGGTGCATATGCTCTGGTTGATACAAAGAATAACATTTCTGTTTTCTATGCTGAGCACGTTACATGTTTTGGCGACAACTATCATGTGATTCATCCAAAGATTAGAGATATGATTTATGAAGCTATGGAAATAAAATAAAGAAACGCATTATTAAAGGCAGGAGTTTTCACTCCTGCCTTTTGTTATATCCGTGACCTATGCTGTGATAGGCTGTGTCTTATACAGTTTTACTGTGAAGAAAAGTACGATTGCAAGAACAACCACACCTGTAACTCCAAGCTTCCAGTCTGAAGCAGTGACAATATCTTTGATGAAGAAACCAACTTTGGCAATTGCTGAATCGGGTCTATCGCTCATTGCACTAAGTGCTCTGGGAATACCAAGGCTTCCAAGCATCCAAAGTCCCCATACTGCCCAGAAGAACTTTCTGTCAAATCTTACATAGAGCATTCCCATGAACATTGAGAAGATGGGGAAGATCAGACAGCCCACAACAATTGTTATGGGGGAGATGGTAATAAATTCTGCCAGGCTCTGGTGTTCGGCACTGGGGAACATTAATTTATCAAGTCCAATCATTAGTGCCATTCCAGCTATAGTAAGTGCAATCTGTGCAAGCAGTACCACATATCTTGATACGAAGTAATTTTTTCTTGTAACGCCCATGGTGACTGCCATTGTAAAGCTGTTTCTTTCGGAGAAAGCTACTCCAAAGAGAAGGCAGAAGAAACCTATAAGAAGTACCATCAAAGATGAAAGTTCCATATAGAATTCTCTCCCTGACACAAAGTAGATGATGGTGGAAAGAATTATTCCAAATAATCCGCCGCAAACAGGGATAATTGCAAAGCTCCATAAGTCTTTTGATTCAACAATCAGATTTTTCTTTATCATATTGAGTGTGTTCATATTTACATCCCCTTACTAAATCTCTATATTCTTGTTGCGAACAAATGCATAAAGCAACAGGAAAAACAGTGCGTCCAAAACCAGTGAAGCAAGAATGATAAGTGCATAGAATCCGGAATTTATGTCAAACAGAATGGTAATGCTTGATGATTTTGTTAAAATGAATTCAGTCAAAAAGTAAACTCCGGTTACAATCACAGCTATGAGTGCGGCTAAATAAAGAATCATTCCAATGAGTTTACCAAATTTAGCTGACAAAGCTGAAATCAAGCCTCCAAGTGCGTGAATGATTAATATTAGTGCCAGCAATATGGGCCAACAGCCAAGAAAGTCTTTAATGGTTCCGGGTGCAGCAGCAACGATTAGTGTGCCTGCAATTAAGAATCCAATTAAGGTCACAAGGTGCTGAGCGATAGTCATTCCAAGCAGGCTGGGCATTCTTGTGCTTCCCAAAGAAACTGTCATGGGATAGCATACGCTTATGTTATTAAATGCATTTACCATTACCAGAATGAATGTTGAGAATGCAATGTATCCCGCTGTACGAACAAGGGTACCGGACAAGTCCAGTTTATCTGCGTCCATGAAGGATGTTACTGTAACAATAGCTACCATCATGACAGAAACCAATAAAAAGCTTTTTACTGAATACATAAACCAGTATTTGATATTTCTCCCTAATCCTTTCATGTTTATGCCTCCCTGCCGCACATAGCTACGAAGATCTGCTGAAGGTTCATGGGCTGAACGGATACGTCATAACCCTTTGTATCAAGTTCTTCCTCACCATCCTTAAGTGCGATGGTTGCACCTTTGCTTCTTCCGATTTTCTCTGTGTTGTATACTGTTCTGTCTGCAATGAGGGAATCTATCTCTTCTTCCTTACCGCTGATGTGAACTACGCTTTCAATAAGATCGTTGGTGTTCTTGGTAAGAAGAATGTTACCCTGATCGATGATGATAACTTCTTCAAATACGTCTGCAGCTTCCTCAATAATATGAGTGGAGATTACGAAGGTTCTTCCTGTTGCTGCGAATTCATCAAGGAGAATCTTATAGAATTTCTCTCTTGCTACGATATCAAGACCTGCAACGGGCTCATCAAGGAATGTAAACTCTGCCTTACTTGCAAGAGCAACGATAATGGTTACCATTGACATCATACCTTTTGAAAGCTTGCTGATTCTCTTTTTTGTATCAAGACCAAAGGCATTAACTAACTCGTCTGCGTAAGCCTTATCGAAATTAGGCATGTATGTTGCAGCTGCCTTGAGGTAATCCTTAACCTTTGTGGTGTTGGCACCGTTTCCGTTCATGGGGCTTAACTCTCTTGAGAAGCAGATAAGATCTCTTGCATCCTGGTTCTCCCAAACGGGCATTCCGTCAACTGTGATGTTTCCGCTTGTTGCAGGGTTCTGACCTGATGCTACTGAAAGAAGGGTTGTTTTGCCGGCACCGTTACGTCCGATGAAACCGTAAATCTTTCCTCTTTCAAGTTCCAGGTTGATGCTGTGAAGTACTTCTTTGCTTCCATATGCTTTAACTAAGTTTGTGCAAACCAATTTGCTTTCGTTCATTTCTATAATCTCCTTTTGTTATGCTTCCTTAATCATTGTTAAAAGTTCTTCTTTTGAAATTCCAAGGCCCTTGGCCTCTTCGATAAGAGTTCGAACGTAGTTGTCGTAAAACTCTTCTTTTCTTCTTTTCTTTATCGCTTCTTTGGCTCCGCCTGATACGAACATTCCGATTCCCCTTTTCTTATATAAGGTTCCGTTCTCCACCAGGATGTTAACGCCCTTGGCAGCGGTGGCCGGATTGATAGTGTAGAGCTTAGCGAGCTCGTTTGTACTTGGGACTCGTTCCTCTTCAAGAATTATGTCCCTTAAGATATCGTTCTCAATCATTTCGCTTATCTGCAGATAGATTGATTTCTCTTGAGTCAGGATTTCGTTCATCTCATCATCTTCCTTTCCTCCCGTATTCATATTTCATTTCTTTATCCTCTTTCTTATTCGGTCTGTTAGTTATGTGGTTCATTACTTCTGTAACTAACCATAACACCAAGTAACTAACCTGTCAACACTTTTTCTGAAAAATTTTTGAAAAATAAAAGAAAGCCCGAAATTACGGGCTTTCCTAAAAGTAGATAATTATGTTTTTACCTATTTGGCATATAAAGCTATGAGCTCAAGGGTGTTGGCTACACCATCAATGTGGCTTCTCTCATAACCGTGTGAAGCATAAACGCCTGCACCGATGAGGCCATGTTTTACATCGAAACCTGCTCTCACTGCGATATCAACATCTGAGCCATAGTGAGGGTAGATGTCCACAGCGAAATCAAGCTTTGCTCTCTTGGCAATTGCAATGAGGTTACTTACAATCTCATAGTTGTAGGGACCTCTTGAAGACTTGGCACAAATGGATACCTGTCTTTCGGTACAGTTAAGGCCTTCACCTACACAACCCATGTCAACAGAGATTGCTTCGGTTACACCTGCAGGAATTGAGGAACCGCATCCGTGACCCTCTTCCTCGTAAACTGTGATGTAGTGGTACTGTTTTCTGTCGAGAGTCTTGTTCTCTTCCTTAAGATACTTGGCATAAGCAAGGAGAATTCCGACGCTTAACTTATCATCAAGGAAACGGCTCTTGATATATCCACTCTTGGTAACCACTGTGCGAGGATTGAAGCATACATAATCGCCGGGCATGATTCCGAGCTTCTCTGTATCTTCTTTGGACTTAACAGGCTGATCCAGAACTACTTCCATATTGTCCCAGCTTCTCTTGGTGTCGTCGAACTCGCCGTTAACATGGATGGAAGCGTTGGTAAGCTGGTAGGTTCCTTCGTATGTTCCGTTAGCTTTGGTAACAATCTTCACGTTCTCGGTCTCTGTGTTGTTGGGGCTTAAACCTCCGATGGGGTCAAGCTTTAAGTTACCGTTGTCCTTAATGGTATGAACCATGGCGCCAAGGGTATCTACGTGAGCTGCAAGGAGAAGGGCATTGTTCTTGTCCTTTCCTCCGATATCAACGATAACACTTCCCTTGGTTGTCACCTGGGGCTTGTAACCCATCTTTTCATATTCTTTTACGACAAAGTCAGCAGCTTTCTTGGTGTAGCCTGAAGGGCTGTCGATAGCAAGAAGCTTCTTTGTCATTTCCACTGCGTAATAAACGTACTTTGAAGTTTTCATAGTTCACCTCTCTTTAAAAATGCTCTTTATCTTTTCGTATAGTGGCTCGGATTTGGTGTAACAGCAGAAATCATATAATGTTGAGTCAATATCAATTTCAGCTGTATGTAGCATGGTAAAATCAGAAAGTTCTTCATCGCAATCCAAAGTAAGAAGCCAATAACCTGCTGCAAAATCAGGGTTCATATCAAAACAAAGGGAAAACCCGGTTTTACGCTCTCTCGAAAGATTCCACATAGAGTCCATTTTTTGCTCTTTTGAGATTTCAATCGGCTTAAGTTCAACGGATCCAAGGACATCCATTACTTTCTCGATTTGTTCTTTGTCGGAAATCTGATATTCTTCGAAAGGGGAAGAATGATAATCATAAAATAGGATATCATCAATGGAATCTCTCTGCTCCATCAGTTTTTCAATAGATGAATGTGCTTCTTCCCTTGCTCGCGTGTATCTGATATACTTCGGAACATAAAAAACAGCAAAAAGAAGAACAATCACTACCACTACTATTGTCACTGCATATATTAATTCTTTATACTTTTTCATAACTCAACCCTCCATCTAAATATACTTTATTATATAGTCTCAGGGTAAAAAAATAAAGGTCGCAGAATTGTATCTGCGACCTTTAAAACTTTTCATTACGTGTATGAATTGTAGAGATTTCCTGCGGCGGTAGCGGTGTCATAATTGCCTTTCGCTGTGTATGTTCCGCCTGCCTTGCTAACGGCTCTGTCAGCCGAATACTTAATGAGAGAAGCCTGTGAAGAAATCTTGTCTCCATAGGAACCGGCGCCCTTGAAAAGAGAATCAACGGTAAGCTTGTTAGCCTTCTCGAAAGTATCCTTGTCAACAGAAAGAGTGCTGTCTTCGTTGATTGTGATTCCCACACTTCTTAACAACTTATTGTTTGCAAGGGTATCACCGACCAAACGAGTGGTTCTGTTGATTGTTGAGTTGTCGGAAATCTTGTTGGCTGCTGAAATAAGAGAATTGTAATCATCTACGAATGCTTTGATGTCATCGTATTCGATAGAATCTTTCTTGGTAATTGCTTCAGCAGTCTTCTTAAGATTGTCTGTTGCTGTCTGAACCTTATTAAGACTCTTGATGGCGGTATCGTCCTTTGAAGCCTTATCGGTTGAAGCTTTGGTACTTCCCTTTGATCCACCTTCATTGTAGTATGCCTTCATGAGTTTGGCATAGCTTCCGTTCTTGATGCTTGCGTAATCGCTGAGCAAATTAGAAGATGTATTGGTACCTGATGAATTATTTAAACCGGAAAATAGATAACTGTAATCATTGCCTGAAAAGTTAATGCTCATTTTATCACCTCCGTGTCTGGGAGCGGTCACATCCGTTTGGCCGCCATTAAGGGTTATCTATTATTATATTACCTATATCGTACGATTTCAAGCCATTCTTTAGGGATTGAGGGGGTCTTGGGGCAAAAAAATAAGGATTTTTTGCAAAAAAGTACTTGCGAGGGGGTTATAATTGTGGTAATATACCCTAGTCGGTAACGATACGCGGGTGTAGTTCAATGGTAGAACACCAGCCTTCCAAGCTGGACACGTGGGTTCGATTCCCATCACCCGCTCTTTACAACTTATATTGATTATGCGCGAGTGGCTCAGTTGGTGGAGCGCGACCTTGCCAAGGTCGAGGCCGCGGGTTCGAGTCCCGTCTCGCGCTCGCAAAAAGATTAGGTCATCCAAGAGGATGACCTAATTTTTTTGTGCTCCGTCTCGCACATTAGTCCGGAAAATTGCGGGTTTTGTACCTAACGCGGAGCCGGAAGCCTGATTTAGGTACAAAACTTGTAAATTACACTGAAACCGTGACAGAATGTCACGGCTTCTTTATTTCCATGTAACATTATAGGTATTCGAATAGTCCGCATTGAAGCAGACATCCACACTGAACTCCTCAAGGTTGTAGACTGCGGACCAACGGGTTTGGCGGTTAACAAGCTTAAGAACAGCCATGGCGTCCCCCGCGGTCATGGAGTCCACGGAATTTAAGTTTCTCTCTATCTTGGTGCGGCGCTGGTCAGGGTCGCTTCCTCCGGTTGCCATAAGGAAGTTGGTAACGGCTGGGCTATCAACTACAGTCAGCTCTCCATCAATCCATTCCAGGATAACTGAACGACCGGTTATATCGGTGACAAAGAAATGGTAGGAATTGGTTCGGGGTGAGTAGATGTCATATTCGCCAAGCAGGGATATGGCTTCTTCTACCGAGGCACACTTATCAAGAACTACGCGTGAGGCGGAGTACATCAGAAGATCAGGCTTTGACGTATCATTTACAACATGCTTGTTATCTAGTTCAAGAACAGATATACCAAGACCTTTCTCATTAATTTCGTCGCAGATACACCAGGGTGCTGCGAAAAGAAGGGACATACTTTCTTCATCTTCAATGGAATAGTCACAGTGATTCCCAAGATTGATATGAAGCATATCAACTATTCCGATAGAAGAATAACCCTCAGTGGGATGTGTTCTTATAATCAAAGAATCTGCCGGGTAAGGCATATCGTAATTTCTTCCGAAGAGGTGATTCCCGGAAGGATCAAGGACGCTGAAAGATGAGCATCCCATATCAGGAATATCCCCGGTGGGAACTCCATGGGTAAGGTTGTTAGTCATCCAGACATCAAAAGAAACCACGTCTTTGATGTTTTCAGCCAGGTACTCTTCTACCTTATGGTCCGTGTAGGAATCAAGGAGGTAGATTCCGTCGGCAAGCTTTGTCAGTGACTCAAGAGTTTTTGCCTCAGGGTCTTCTGACACTGTCTGGGAACCGACCTCAGAAGTACCGGCTTCAGAAGTACCAACTTCAGAAGTACCTGTTTCAGAAGGACTGTTTACAGAAGAACAGCCGAAAAGAAGAGAAGACAAAGTTAGTGCGGATAAGATTATAAAAAAATTCTTCTTCATAACAACTCCCTTCCCCTCTAACGTTAATCAAATTATATCCGATACCCCAAACACCTAAAACAGGAAAAACTTCACTTAATAAGGGGTGAAAATACAGAGGATATGTTATGATTAAAGAAATCCAAAAACCGAGAGGGAAACCATGAACAAGAAAGTCTATTTCGCAGGATCAATACGCGGCGGTCGTGTAGATGCCGCTTTATATCAGAGAATCATAGAATACATTAAGAAAACGGATGAGGTGCTTACGGAACATATCGGAGACCTGTCTTTAAGCATTCTTGAGCAAGGCCGGGATAAGGATGCCCTTATATACGAGCAGGACACAGCGTGGCTTCGGGAATGTGATGTCCTTATTGCTGAGTGCACCTGCCCGTCTTTAGGCGTTGGCTACGAGCTTGCTTATGCAGAGAAAAACGGAAAGCCCTGCCACATTTTCTATGATAAGAATAAAGCCGAACTTTCCGCTATGCTTACGGGTGATTCGTATTTTAATATCCATCCTTACGAGAAGGAAGAGGATATCTACCCTGTATTGGATAGTATTTTAAAGTAACAGACTAACTTAATTTATACAGATAGAACTCGCCGGGATTCAGGATAACCTCGGCGGTTTTTTCTTTAATGGAGCCTAAGTCATAGCCAAACTCCCTGTCAACAAGAGGGAGCTCCTCGGAACTATCCGAAGCCCAAACCGAGGGAACAGCAAAAAGATTTGTAAGCTTGGCATTCTCTCTCTGAACATGAATGGTGGCGTGGACAGGACGAGCCTTTCCGGTTACATGCGCATAAAGGATGAAAGTATCGTTGTCGTAGTGGAAAATCGATACGTTTCTTCCGGACACATATACCCCACCATAATTGAATACAGGCTTAACGGCATCAAAGGCCCATTCGGGAATTCTCGAAAGATCGGAAGGATTCTCAGGCACATTGATTAAGTACATCTGCCCTTTGCCATAGGTGTCTTTTAAGAACATGGAGGTGTGATACTCTCCCGCTCCCGCATTAAGAAGGGACCATGACAGGTTGTTGGAGTGCTGAATATCTGCAAAAAGCACAGGCTCACAGTCTTCGAGATAACCTGCGGGATCATCCGTCTTATAGTATCTTGTGCAGGAAAGCTTCCTTCCTGTAGGATAGGCGCTGCTTAAGTCTCTCCATTCATCTTCAGGCGCTTTGGCCATAAATCCCGGAGTTACGAAAGCCGTTCCACCGGAAAGGAGGAACTCCTTAAGCTTTCCCCAAATCTCTTTGTCATAGAGAGAACTTTGTGTTAAAAGCACCTTCCCCTCCTTTGGGAAAAGAGGTGTGGGATAAAGAGCAAATCCCTGCATTCCAAGGAAATCTTCCACATGATTCTCCCCATCCGAAGCGTACGGAATATATGCGGGAATTCCGACAGGCTTTCCCGTTTCATCAAGCATCCTATCTATTCTTCCAAACTGAAGTCCCAGTGGAGCCACCAGCTTGTTATCAATCAGATCCGACCATTGAAAAAGCGTAATCTCCTCCGGTTTAGAAAAGGCGGACAAATACCCTTGCTCCAAATAGTCATCAACAGGCCAGCACTGATAGGTGTCAAACCAGGTACCGTGGTTCCTGCCATTACTTGCATCATCCATCCAACGAACCAGGCTGTAGCTTAAATATGTGGGAAGATGCTGATCCTGATATGCACTGGATCTGGTTTCCGTTCCGGTATAAACAAGGTCAAAAATATCTTTTTCCACATCGGGTCTGTAACCCGTGGCATGATAGGATTCACGCCAGTTGGGGAACTTGATAATCATTTTGACATTAGGATTGATTTTCTTTGCTGGTCTTACCACCAGGTTTTCTGATACATCGCGCATAAGTTCTTTTCTGAACTCTACCCATGTCCTGTTGCCCTTGGCCTTTATACAGTCTTCACAGGTGCAGTTTGTGAAATAGAAATCATCAAGTATTACTTCATCAAACTGCTCTGCGCAGTACTCGGATACTTTTTTGATATAATCCCGCATTTTGGGGTTTGTATAGCAGAAAGTACCAAAGAGCCGCTGCCTTTTCTTATCTTCCTTATCGATATCAGGAACAACGGTGGTAAAACCACCGGCAACTTCTACGTTTTTGGATTTAAAGAAGTCGATGAATCCCTTCATCTTATCTTTATCAACCCAATGGCCATCTCTGTAGGGCTCCAGGTAAACCTTGTCGAGTCCCACGTATTTCTCAATAAATTCGTACTGCACCGCAAGGTCCTTAAGCTCCATTCTCTCAAGAATCTGAGCAACACAGTATACGGTTACTTTAAAATTGCTAAAATGAGACATTCCTTACCTCCCAAGTAAAATGTAGTCAGTGCTATAATCTATTATACCCTTCAAAAATATTTGACAAAAGATATATTTCATTTTTATAATCAATATCCAAAGAAAAGGAAAAATCATGAGTGTTTGGATAATTATATTAATAGTCAGCCTCTTATCATGTCTGGTGGGAGTTATATACCTGACTGCAACGGTAACAAAGTTCCCGTTTATCAACAGAATATCTAATGGGAAAAAATGGCTGAGGAATCTCATTTCTCTGCTTCTTGTTATAGTCACTTTCCTTATACTGATGCGAATCTGGTCCCTTACCAATGCCATAGTTGTGTTCCTGGGGACATTTGTTATAAGACTTGTGCTTGAAATCCTGGGAGCCATTATTAAAAGGGTCCGTGGCAGGGAGTTTAAATTCTACTGGCAGGGATGGGGAGCCATACTCCTGACGGTAGTTTATTTTGCCGTAGGCTACTACTTGAACTTCAATGTTTGGATGACAGAGTATAAGCTTCAGACAGACAAGCTTGAAGGTGGCTTAAGAATAGCCATGTTTGCGGATTCCCACATAGGAACCACCTTTGACGGTGACGGATTTGCAAAGAACATGGATGAGATTATGAAGTACAATCCGGACATACTTCTTATCGTTGGTGACTATGTGGACGATGGCACCACGAAGGAGGACATGATAAGGGCCAGTGAAGCTCTGGGAGAACTTAAGGTTCCTTATGGAGTATGGTACGCAATAGGAAATCACGACAGAGGCTACAACAGAGCCGAAGATAAGTCCTTTGACGAAAGAGAACTTGTGAAGGCTTTGATGGATAATGGCGTGGGCATACTTGTGGATGAGAGTGTACTCATAGATGACAGATTCTATCTTGTGGGACGGGAGGATGCTTACTATTCGGATAGAGCAAGCATAGAAGAACTTACCAGGGATTTGGATAAGAATATATACACCATAGTAATGGACCATCAGCCCACCGATTACGCCAATGAGGCGGCAGCAGGGGTGGATCTGGTGCTTTCGGGACATACCCATGGAGGTCAGCTTTTCCCTGTTAATCACGTAGGTGACTGGTTTGGAATCAACGACAGAACCTATGGATATGAAAAAAGAAATAACACGGATTTCATCGTTACTTCCGGCATCTCCTGCTGGGAAATAAAATTCAAAACCGGGACGAAATCCGAGTTTGTTATAATCGACCTTGAATAGTTTTGAGGC
>JAFZSQ010000019.1 GCA_017619295.1 Lachnospiraceae bacterium | reverse complement strand
TAACTCAGTTTCTTTGGAGGAAGACAGAATTCCGGTACTTAAACTTGCCAAGAAGTACGGGGCTATGGTTATATTGCTCCCTCTTTCGGCAAAGGGTATTCCTGAGAACTTTGATGAGAGAAAAGAGAATGTGGATAAACTTTTATCTCTTGCTTTTGAAGCCGGACTTACCAAAGATGACCTGGTGGTAGACGGTCTCGTCGGAACTGTCGGAGCAATGCCTGAAGCCGGAATAGATACACTTAGAACCATTAAGTATTGTTCTGATATGGGTATTTCAACCATATGCGGTTTGTCAAACATTTCATTTGGCTTGCCGGAGAGAAGCTTTGTAAACAGTAACTTCCTTACAATGGCAATTCACTCCGGATTAACAATGGCAATTGCCAATCCTTCACAGACTGCCCTTATGGGAGCCGTGTATGCTTCGGATTTACTGTTAAACAGAAAGGGAGCTTCGGAGAATTATATAAATTTTGCCAACAGTCTATCAGGTGTTGATGAAAGATCAATTAAAAAGGACTCAGGCAAATCTGATTCCAAGGATGCTGCCACAGATATAAAGGAAGCTTTATATAACGCAGTTCTTAAAGGAAACAGGAACAGTATAGAGAAAATGACCAAGGATGCTTTGGCAAATGGTGAAGACGCCAAGGTCCTTTTGAACGATGTTTTAATGCCCGCCATCAATAAGGTCGGAGAATTCTTTGAGAAGGGAACTTATTTCCTTCCTCAGCTTATCAATTCAGCTGAGACAATGAAGCTTTCAATTGCCATTCTTGAGGAGAAGCTTCTTGCCACCAAGTCCGACAAGGAAATGCCTACAGTTATTATGGCGACAGTGGAAGGCGACGTCCATGATATCGGAAAGAACCTGGTGGTTCTGATGCTTAAAAACTACGGCTTCAACGTTATCGACCTCGGCAAGAACGTTTCAAAGGAAACTATAATTGAAGCTGCCAAAGAACATAATGCAAAGCTGGTAGGATTATCTGCTCTGATGACGACAACAATGCAGAAAATGAAGGAAGTCGTGGAGTACAGAAATGAAATTGGAGCTGACTTTATGATAATGGTTGGCGGCGCAGTAGTGACAGAAGATTTTGCCAGAGAAATAGGCGCCGATGCCTACTCGTCAGATGCCGCCGATGCCGTTAAAGTTGCGGCTCGTTTGTTGAATTTATCACTTTAATGTGTTACAATGTCATAAGTTTTTAATTGGTTAAGAGGGTTAAAATATGAATGGTGCAGATGCTTTAGTTAAATGCCTGACAGAAGAGGGAGTAGATACGGTATTCGGTTATCCCGGAGTAGCTATTTGCCCTTTCTACAACAGTATTTTGGATTCAGATATTCGAACTGTTCTTATTCGTACTGAGCAGAATGCGGCTCATGCGGCAAGCGGAATGGCAAGAATGACCGGTAAACCCGGTGTGTGTGCTGTTACAAGCGGTCCCGGCGCTACCAATGTGATTACCGGAATTGCGACGGCTTTTGCAGACAGCATTCCTCTTGTGTGCATTACCGGACAGGTAAGTACCAATCTGATTGGATGCGACGTTTTCCAGGAAGCTGATATTACCGGAGCCGTTGAGTCCTTCGTTAAGTACAGTTATCTTGTCAAAGACGTCAATGATATTCCCAGAATCGTCAAAGAGGCCTTTCATATCGCCAATACAGGCCGTAAAGGACCTGTCCTTATTGATGTGCCCATTGATGTTCAGAATGCCACAATAAGGAATTTTAAGTACCCTGAAGAGGTTAAACTTCGTACTTATAAGCCCACCGTTAAGGGAAATATGGCTCAGATTAAGAAGGTCTTGGCTGAGTTTTCCAAGGCAAAGAAACCGATTATTTGCGCCGGCGGCGGCGTTCTTTTAAGCGAAGCACAGTTTGAAATAAGAAAATTTGCCGAGAAATACAATATTCCCGTTGTCTCTACCATGATGGGTATTGGCGTAATGCCTACAGAACACCCCATGTATTTCGGAATGGTCGGAAATAACGGTAAACCCTACGCGAATAAAGCCATGAATGAGTCCGATTTGCTCATTATGGTGGGAGCGAGAGTGGCTGACAGAGCGGTTAATCAGCCTGATTTAATCACCAAGGGCAAGGTTTTGGTTCATATCGACGTAGATCCTGCCGAAATTGGTAAAAACGTCGGACCTCATATTCCCATTGTAGGTGATTGTAAGAGCATATTTGAAGATATTAACGGCTCTGAGTTTGAGTGCAATGATTTCAAAGCCTGGATTGATGAGCTTAATACATATAAGAAAGATTTGGCTGTTGTTAGAAAACCCAATCCCAAGTATGTAGATCCTGCAGCTTTCATTGATATGCTTTCAAAGAATATGAAAGATGACGCCGTTTACGTTGCCGATGTTGGACAGAACCAGATTTGGTCGTGTTCATACCACATTGTCAAAGACGGCAGATTCATGACAAGCGGCGGAATGGGAACAATGGGATATTCAATCCCTGCAGCCATGGGTGTTAAGTGCGCATGCCCCGACAAACAGGTTGTGGCAGTTTGCGGTGACGGTGCTTTTCAGATGAGCATGTGCGAGCTTGCTACAATGAGACAGCACGACATCAATGTCAAGATTATTGTTCTTACAAACAACTACCTTGGCATGGTTAGAGAATATCAGCATTATACCTATAAAGATGCTTATTCTGTTGTTGATTTAAGCGGAAATCCCGATCTTGAAAAGCTTTCATCCGCATATGATATGAAGTTCTTAAGACTTAAAGATATGAAGGATGCAGAGAAAGTGATTAAGGAATTCCTTAAAAAAGATGAATCTGCACTTTTGGAGTGCTTAATTGACCCTATGGATACGGTTAAATAGTTTTGGAGGACATTATGAAGCGAATTTATTCAGTTTTGGTTGAAAACAGAAGCGGTGTCCTTATGAAAGTGGCCGGTCTGTTTTGCAGAAGAGGATTCAATATTGATTCACTGGCTGTAGGTGAAACCGACGATCCCAAGGTTTCATGTATGACAATTGTCTCTTCCGGTGATGAGAGAACCATTGAACAGATTGAGAAACAGTTAAATAAGAAACTCGACGTTATTAAAGTCAAAACATTTGATGAGAAGATCTCAGTCACAAGAGAACTGATGCTTGTGAAAGTCAAATACAACAAGAATAACAGAAGAGATATCATGGAAATCTGCGATATTCTTAAAGCGAATATTGTTGATATGTCCAAACATTTCATGGTTATTCAGATTTGTGACAGACCCGATAAGATTGAAATTCTTCTCAACATGCTTAAGGAAGTAAGCATTGTCGAGGTGGCAAGAACCGGTGTATTGGCTCTTCAGAAGTGCTCTGAAACCGATAAGTAATTGAGGGTTGACTTTGCATTTATATAAGAGTACAATAATCAAAACTTGCAAAACAAAAATAGTATGATTTCCATACCCTCAAGGTATAATGCATATTAGGATATATTATTTGTGAGGTATAAATAGTGAAAAAGAAAGTATTTCAGCTTCTTGTTGACAACACTCCCGGTGTACTAAGCAGAATTTCAGGATTGTTCACAAGAAGAGGCTATAATATCGAGAGTATTACCGCGGGACAGACAGCAGATCCCAAATATACAAGAATTACTATTGTTACCAGCGGTGAGGATGACGTTTTAATCCAGATTAGAAAACAGGTTGAGAAACTTGTTGATGTGAGAGATGTGAAAGAGCTTAAGCCCGATGATTCAGTTTTCAGCGAGCTTGCTCTTATAAAAGTAAGAGCTGACATTTCAAGCAGACAGAATGTTATTTCTCTTTCCGAAATTTTCAAGGCAACCATTGAAGATGTGAGCCCTGAGAGCCTCATTATCGAGATGACTGGGTCTTCACAGAAGATTGATGCTTTCCTGGCACTTCTTGAAGGCTATGAAATCCTTGAACTTGCTAGAACCGGTATCGCAGGTCTTGGAAGAGGAATTGAGAACGTTACATTTTTAGATTAATCAGTAACTTTTAAGTTAAAACTTATTAAATGATAAATTATTATATGGAGGAGTTTTAAAATGGCAAAGATTTATTACCAGGAAGACTGTAACCTTTCTATGTTGGAGGGTAAGACTATTGCAGTCATCGGTTACGGAAGCCAGGGACATGCACATGCTCTTAACGCTAAGGAATCGGGATGCAATGTTATCATTGGACTATACGAGGGCTCTAAGTCATGGGATAAGGCTGTTAAACAGGGCTTTGAGGTTTATACAGCAGCAGAGGCAGCTAAGAAGGCTGACGTTATCATGATTCTTATCAACGACGAAAAGCAGGCTGCATTATATAAGAAGGATATCGAGCCCAACCTTAAGGCAGGCGATATGCTTATGTTCGCACACGGCTTCAATATTCATTTCGGTCTCATCAATCCTCCCAAGGATGTTGATGTTACCATGATCGCTCCCAAGGGACCTGGTCATACAGTAAGAAGTGAGTATCAGGCAGGCAAAGGAGTTCCCTGTCTCGTAGCTGTTCATCAGGATGCTACAGGTAAGGCTCTTGATAAGGCTCTTGCTTATGCACTTGCAATCGGTGGTGCAAGAGCAGGCGTTCTTGAGACAACCTTCAGAACAGAGACAGAAACAGACCTCTTCGGTGAGCAGGCTGTACTTTGCGGTGGTGTTTGTGCACTTATGCAGGCAGGCTTTGAGACACTTGTTGAAGCAGGTTATGATCCCAGAAATGCATATTTTGAGTGCATCCACGAAATGAAGCTCATTGTTGACCTCATTTACCAGAGTGGATTCGCCGGAATGCGTTACTCTATTTCCAATACAGCTGAGTACGGTGATTACATCACGGGTCCTAAGATCATCACAGATGAGACCAAGAAGACAATGAAGAAAATCCTTAAGGATATCCAGGATGGTACATTTGCTAAAGAGTTCCTTCTTGATATGTCCGAAGCAGGTGGACAGGTTCACTTCAAGGCTATGAGAAAGCTTGCAAGCGAGCATCCTTCAGAGGTTGTTGGAGAAGAGATCAGAAAGCTTTACAGCTGGAACGGCGAAGATAAACTCATTAACAACTAAGAAAGTTTTCCGTAAGAGGTTGTACATACTTAGTACAACCTCTTATTTAAACTAATGACTTATTATTGTTGAAAATAAAATTTTAAAATGATATAATTCGCTTGGAAAGAAAATTTCAAAACGTATTTCTCTTTCAAGCGTGGGAAAAGGAGTTTATGTTATGGGAATGACTATGACACAAAAGATTCTTGCAGCCCATGCGGGACTCGATAAGGTGGTAGCGGGTCAGCTTATTGAAGCTGATTTGGATTTGGTTCTCGGTAATGACATTACCAGTCCTGTTGCCATTAAAGAGATGGACAAAATGAAGACTGAGGGTGTCTTTGACAAGGATAAAATTGCCCTGGTTCCCGATCACTTTGTCCCTAATAAGGATATTAAATCTGCTGAGCATTGCAAGTGCGTAAGAGAGTTTGCTCATAAGTATGATATTACCAATTATTTTGAAGTCGGGGAGATGGGTATTGAACATGCCCTTTTGCCTGAAAAAGGCTTAACTGTTGCAGGCGATGTTATTATCGGTGCAGATTCACATACATGCACATACGGAGCACTCGGTGCTTTTTCCACAGGTGTGGGAAGCACAGATATGGCCGCAGGAATGGCTACAGGTAAGGCTTGGTTTAAGGTTCCTTCGGCTATTAAGTTTGTTTTGAAGGGTAAACTCCCAAAATATGTTTCCGGTAAGGACGTTATTCTTCATATTATTGGTAAGATTGGCGTAGACGGAGCCCTTTATAAGTCTATGGAATTCGTTGGAGAGGGTGTTAAGGCTCTTTCAATGGATGACAGATTTGCAATAGCAAATATGGCTATAGAAGCAGGCGGTAAAAACGGCATTTTCCCCGTTGATGATTTGACCGTCGCATATATGAAGGAACATTCCACAAGACCTTATAAGGTCTACGAAGCGGATGCGGATGCTGAGTATGATGAAGTGTACGAGATAGATTTATCAAGTCTTCGTCCCACTGTTGCATTTCCCCATTTGCCTGAGAATACCAAGACCATTGATGAAATCACTGAAGAAGTAAAGATTGATCAGGTGGTTATCGGTTCCTGTACCAACGGAAGAATTGAAGATTTGAGAGCGGCAGCCGAAGTTCTTAAGGGTAAGCACATTAAGAAGGGCATAAGAGCCATTATTCTTCCCGCAACTCAGGATATTTATATGCAGTCTATTAAAGAAGGCCTTACAGAGACCTTTATTAAAGCAGGCTGTGTTGTTAGCACTCCTACCTGCGGACCCTGCCTTGGAGGCTATATGGGTGTTCTTGCAGCGGGAGAAAGATGTGTTTCCACCACAAACAGAAACTTTGTGGGAAGAATGGGACACGTGGACTCTGAAGTATATCTGGCAAGCCCTTATGTGGCTGCAGCCAGCGCACTTACGGGCTATATTACATCGCCCGATAAATTGACAACTGAATAGGGGGATAGAAGATGGAAGCATTAGGTAAAGTTTTTAAGTATGGTGAGAATGTGGACACGGATGTAATAATTCCTGCTCGTTACCTTAATTCATCAGACCCTGCTGAACTTGCAACCCATGCCATGGAAGATATTGACAAGGATTTCGTTAAAAAGGTCAATAAAGGCGATATTATTGTTGCCGGCAAGAACTTTGGCTGCGGTTCATCAAGAGAACATGCTCCGATAGCCATTAAGGCTGCAGGAGTAAGCTGCGTTATCGCACCAACCTTTGCGAGAATTTTCTATCGAAATGCCATTAACATAGGACTTCCCATTGTGGAGTGTCCCGAGGCAGCGAAGGCAATTAACGAAGGCGATGAAGTCAAAGTCAACTTCGATACCGGTGAGATTGTTGACAATACAACAGGTCAATCATTTAAGGGACAGCCTTTCCCCGAATTCATGCAAAAGATTATTAAGGCAGAAGGCCTTGTAAACTACGTGAATCAAAAATAGAAAGGCTAAAATATGTCTGAAGCAAAACTCAAAAAGGCCGATAAATACGAAATTGATATGTGTAACGGCCCGATTTTATCGAAGCTGATTGTCTTTTCGATTCCTGTATTGCTTCAGGGAATATTACAGCTTTTATTTAACGCCGCTGATATTGTTGTTGTGGGCAGATTTGCCGGCAACACCGCTTTGGCGGCAGTAGGAGCCACAGGCTCATTAGTTTGTCTTTTATTGAATTTATTCTGGGGTCTTGCCACTGGAACCAACGTTTTGGTGGCAAGGTTCTATGGATGCGGATCCGAAAAAGATGTTAAAGAGACAGTTTCCACATCTCTTTATACAGCTTTTTTTGGTGGCATTCTTCTTATTTTTGTCGGATTATTTTTCTCCAGACCAATGTTAATAATGATGAGTACGCCTGAAGATGTTCTTGATCAGGCTGTTCTTTATATGCAAATTTACTTTGCCGGTATGCCTGCTCAGCTGATATTTACTTATTTTGCCGCAGTTTTAAGGGCGGTGGGAGATACCAAAAGACCTCTATATTATCTGACGTTGTCAGGCGTTGTAAACGTAGTTTTAAATCTTTTCTTTGTTGTTGTTCTGGAGTGGGACGTTGCCGGTGTGGCACTTGCCACAGTTATATCTCAAACTGTTGCTACAATTCTCATAGTAAGGCTTCTTTTCAGACTTGATACAAGCTATAGCCTTGATCTTAAGAACCTTAAGTTTTCCAAAGACATCTTTGGAAAGATGATGAAATTTGGAATTCCATCCGGACTTCAGGGTTGTGTTTTCTCGATTTCAAATGTTTTGATTCAATCATCAATCAACTCATTTGGCTCGGTGGCAGTGGCGGGCTCTACTGCAGGTGCTAACCTAGAGGACTTCGTTTATACAGCGATGACCAGTGTATACCAGGCCGCATTAAGCTTTTCAAGTCAGAATTACGGAACCCATAATTACAAACGAATTAAGAAGATTATGTGGTATTGCCTTGGTCTTGTTGCTGTAGTCGGCATTATTTTCGGAGACGGATGCGTTCTATTCGCCAATCCTTTATTAAGAATATATACAAAAGATCCCAATGTTATTGCCTACGGTGAAATCAGAATATTATATATCTGTACACTTTATCTTTTGTGCGGCCTTATGGACGTTATGACAGGAACTTTAAGGGGAATGGGCTATACTGTAATGCCTATGATTGTTTCCCTGGCCGGAGCCTGTGGACTTAGAGTAATTTGGATATATACTGTTTTTGCCAAATTCCATACATTGGATGTTTTGTTTATGTCATATCCCATAACATGGACCGTAACATTCATAACTCATTTCATTTGTTTCAGCATAGTTATCAGAAGAAAGATGCGAAACAGTGAGCAAGTAATTGTGGAACATTAGTTCGGAATATGATAATATAATTTTCAAAGGAGAATTCTAATGAAAATTATATTTATCAGACACGCGGAGCCTTCTTACGAGAAGGGTTCCATCACAGAAAAGGGTGTAAAAGAGGCAGCCTGTCTGGCATTAAGGGTGAAAGACTGGAAGGTTGACGACATTTATGTTTCCCCCTTATTAAGAGCCAAACAGACGGCTGATCCTTGTCTTAAGGCCCTTGGGAAAGAGGCGGTGGAGCTTCCCTGGATAACCGAATTTGACCACCATGTTTACAACGAGATTTTAGGAAGGGATAATGTCCCTTGGAATTTCTTTCCGGTTCATTTCTTTAACGAGCCAGAGTTCTTTGATAAAGACAACTGGTATGATGCTCCCACACTTAGAACCAATCCTGAGGTGAAAAGTGCTGCACTTGAAGTTTTTTCGCAGTTTGACAACCTTCTTAAGGAATATGGTTATGAGAGAGATGGGAACAATTATCGGATCCTTAAAGAATCCCCAAAGAGTAAAGAATCTACAATAGTTATTTTTTGCCATCTGGGAGTTTCCCTTTTGGTAATGGGCCATTTGTTTGGCATTTCGCCTTCTGTACTTTGGCAGGCAATTTATCTTCCGCCTACAGGCGTTACTGTCATAGGAACAGAGGAGAGAGACGGTGAGATTGCGCAGTTTAGAGCACAGATGATTGGAGATACTTCACATTTGCGCGCAATGGAGGAGCCTGTTTCCGATTCCGGAGTATTTTATGAGCCTTTCCAGGGATAAAAGATATGTTAATGATTTCATATTGATTGCCGCAGCCCTGATTTTGGGAGTTTTGCTTGTGTTCCTCGGAAATCGAAAGGGTGGAGGCCAAATCGCAACAGTTACTGATTCTAACGGGCAAATTTATACATTTAATCTCGATGAGAACACAGAATTTAGAATCGAAACAGATCTTGGGTACAATATAATCTCCGTCAAAGACGGTAATATATCTGTTTCAGATGCAGATTGCCCGGATTGCAGCTGCGTTAAACAGGGAGAAATCAGTAAGAAGGGCGAAAAGATTGTCTGCCTTCCTCATAAACTCATTGTGGAAGTGAATTCGGAAGACAATACGGACCTTGATTCCATTACTTATTAGTTATGAAGACGAAAAGAATTGTGTTTTTGGGCTTTGCCCTTTGCATTGCTCTTGTTTTATCCTATATTGAGACCCTTATCCCCTTTGGCTTTGGGATACCGGGCATCAAATTGGGGCTGGCCAATCTGATAATCTTAATTATTTTATATTTGGACATGCCTAAGGAAGCCTTTATTGTTTCAATGGCCAGGATTATCCTTGTTGGTTTTATGTTTGGCTCCTTATCATCAATGATATATGCCTTCGCAGGAGGAACGCTTTCCTTCTTATGTATGTATTTATTGAAGAGATTTAACCGGTTTTCCCCCATCGGAGTCAGCTCCTTAGGAGGTATTGTTCATAATATGGGTCAGCTTATGGTGGCTTCATTTATTGTTAAAACCGACATTTTCGCCTTTTATTTCCCTTATCTTTTATTATCCGGACTTTTGACCGGTTTGCTTATAGGAGTTATCGGAAATACAATTATAAACAGATATTCAAAATACTTAGTTAAATGGAGAGAAGCATGATTTCTTACATTAAGGGTATATTAAGTGATTATGATGAAGAAAGCGTTGTTGTGGAAGCTTCCGGAGTGGGATATAACATCCAGGTTCCATCAAGCGTAATTGATTCATTACCGCCCATGGGAGCCGAAGTAAAGGTTTATACCTATCTGGCAGTGAGAGAGGATGCTTTTACGCTGTTTGGATTTCTTACAAGAGATGATCTCCTTATGTTTATGCGCTGTATATCGGTTAATGGCGTAGGTCCCAAAGCCGGATTGGCCATTCTTTCCGCTTTTGATTCGGATTCACTGAGGATTGCAATCATAAGCGGAGATGCAAAGTCCATTTCCAAAGCAAACGGCATAGGTCCCAAAACGGCTGAAAGACTTATTCTTGAGCTCAAAGACAAGGTGAAATCCGATGAGATTTCCTTCTTTAAGACTGAAACTTCTTCGGCAAGCGGTGAGATTGACAACAGTAAGAAGGAAGCCATAGAAGCCCTGACAGCCCTTGGCTACTCGGCATCTGATGCATTAAAGGCCGTAAATAAGGTTGAAGATGCTGCATCATTAGACAGCGAGGCGTTGCTTAAGGCAGCATTAAAAAACATGTTTTAAATTTCTACTTTGGAGACAGATATGGAAAGACGAACCATTGAGACCAATTTTACCGAAGAAGATATCAAAATAGAAGGAACCTTAAGGCCTAAGCTTTTCAAGGACTATATCGGACAGGCCAAGGCCAAGGAGAATTTAAAGGTCTACATAGAAGCGGCCAAAATGAGAAAGGATTCCCTTGATCACGTACTGCTTTATGGCCCTCCGGGACTTGGAAAGACCACACTTGCTTGCATTATCGCCAATGAAATGGGTGTAAACATCAAGATTACAAGCGGTCCTGCCATCGAGAAGCCCGGGGATATGGCTGCCATTCTCAATAATCTCCAGGAGGGTGATGTTTTATTTATCGATGAGATACACCGTCTGAACCGGCAGGTTGAGGAAGTTTTATATCCTGCGATGGAGGATTTTGCCATTGATATTATGATAGGCAAAGGTGCGGGAGCTAAATCCATAAGACTCGATTTACCTCATTTTACTTTGGTCGGGGCAACTACAAGAGCCGGTCTTTTGACGGCACCTTTAAGAGACCGATTTGGCGTAATTCATAGACTTGAGTTTTATAACGTGGATGAGCTTACCCGGATTGTTATGCATTCCGCCAAGATTCTTGGCGTTAAGATTGATGAATCGGGTGCGGCAGAAATAGCAAGAAGAAGCAGAGGAACCCCAAGGCTTGCCAACAGAATGCTTAAGAGAGTGAGAGATTTTGCCCAGGTTAAATATGAGGGTGATATTACTTTGGAAGTTGCCAATAAGGCTCTCGACCTTATGGATGTTGATAAGCTGGGACTTGATCATATTGACAGAAATATTATCATGACTATCATCCATAAGTTTGCAGGAGGCCCTGTGGGTCTTGATACTTTATCTGCTGCAACGGGAGAGGATGCCGGCACAATTGAAGATGTATATGAGCCTTACCTTATTATGAACGGCTTTTTGAACAGGACTCCAAGAGGCCGTGTTGTTAATGATTTGGCCTATTCTCATTTTGGAATTGCTAAGCCTGAATAATTTACAAGACCTAGTGTTTGGGTGTTGATAAAAGTACACATATAGTATAAAATGAGATTTGTAGTAGTAAATGCAAATCAGAGGTAACAATCTCATGGCAACGATGAAAACCGATACGGATGTGTTAATAGACGGTAAGCTTTTTACCATAAGCGGTTATGAAAGTCCCGATTATATCCAAAAGATTGCTTCTTACATTAATGGCAAGATTAAGGAATTCAACAGTGTTGAAGGTTACAGACGTCAGAATTCGGATTTAAAGAATGTTCTGATGCAAATCAATATTACTGATGATTATTTCAAAGCTAAGAAGCAAATAGCGATGTTGGAAGAGGATTTGGCTGCCAAGGAGAAAGAACTTTACGATTTGAAACATGAACTTATCGCAGGGCAGATTAAACTTGAGAATACTGAAAAGAGCCTCAAGGATGCACAGGTTTCCATCAATGACAGAGAAAAGAAGATTGTTAGACTGGAAACAGAACTTAAGAAGTAAAAAGTTAAGAGTATCGCTTGGCGATACTCTTTATTATAATTAGGATATGAATAATCAAAGATGTGAACTGCTGGCTCCGGCAGGAGATTATGAAGCATTGAAAGGCGCCTTAAACGCAGGAGCAGACGCCATATATTTGGGAGGTTCCAAGTTTGGAGCCAGAGCATATGCAAGCAATTTTTCCGAAGAAGAGTTGGTTGAAGGGTTAAACTATGCCCATTTATTGGATAAAAAGATTTATCTGACCTTGAACACTCTGGTAAAAGAAAAGGAATTCGGAGAACTATTTGATTTTCTTTTGCCTTATTATGAGAACGGTCTTGACGGTATTATTATCCAGGACATCGGAGTAATGGATTTTGTTCATAAGAACTTTCCACTTTTGCCCATTCATGTTTCTACACAAGCTTATGTAACAGGTCCTGAAAGCGTAGACTTTTATAAAAGACTTGGTGCCGTAAGAGTTGTTCCTGCAAGAGAATTGTCTTTAGACGAGATTAAGGCAATTAAAGACACGGGAATAGAAGTTGAGACATTTATTCACGGCGCCATGTGTTACTCATATTCCGGACAATGTCTGTTTTCCAGTATTGTAGGCGGCAGAAGCGGTAACCGTGGAAGATGTGCGGGACCCTGTCGACTTCCCTATTCCTTTACATATAAGGATAAGGAAGGCTTTAAAGGTGAATCTTACCCCTTGTCTCTTAAAGATATGTGTACAGTATATGATATTTATGAGCTTTTGGATGCCGGTATCGATTCCTTTAAGATTGAAGGAAGGATGAAGAAGGCCGAATATGCCGCCGGTGTTGTGTCAGTGTACAGAAAATACATTGATGCTTATTATTCCGGCGATAGATTGAAGATTACTCCTGAAGACGATAAGCTTTTGAAGAGCTTATATATAAGGAGTGAAATCCAGAGCGGTTATTATCATAAGCATAACGGCAGAGACATGATAACACTTAACAGCCCCGCTTACTCCGCAACAGATGATAAGCTTTTAAACGATATCAGAAGAGAGTATTTATCAGATGTTAAGAAGGCTTCAGTGTCTATGAAGGCCTTTTGTAAAGTAGGGGAGCCATTTTCCCTGGAAGTAAAATATAAGGATTTTGATGTTACGGTTTCTTCGGAAAATCCTATAGAGGCTTCCATGACAAGACCCGCATCAAAAGAAGATGTGGAGAGAAGCCTTTCAAAACTTGGCTACTCCTACTTCGAATTAGAGTCCATAGACGTTGAAATAATAGGTGATTGTTTCGTTCCCGTCAAAATGCTCAATGACCTTAGAAGGCAGGCAATTACGGCACTTTCGGACAAGGTTAAAGATGCAAAATTGCTTCAAAGAAAGTATAGGATAAATGGTAATGTTGTCGGCTGATTTAGAGATTTATATCGAAAGATATGACCAGTTTAAAAGTCTTTTTTCTGACAAGAAGATTTTCGATACATCGATACCCGTCAAACTGATTATTGATTATAATCTGATGGCTCTTCTTAAGGATTCAGAGCTTGATTTTTTGAAGGGTAAGAACACCTATCTGGCCCTTCCCTATGTTTTGAGGAGAACCAATTCCAAGGTATTTGATTTCGTATCGAAATTGGAAACTGAATCTGTTATCAAAGGAATTTTGCTTCGAAATCCTGAGGAGATGGGCCATTATTTAAGCCATAGGTCCGGGTCTTTAAAGTTTATATCAGATTCGGGTATTTACAGTTTCAATGACAGTTCTGTAAAGTTTCTTTCAGAATCGGTTGATGAAATAACTCTTCCCATTGAATTAAACAAAGGAGAGAAGAAGGGTTTACTTAATGATAATTCTTCTCTTGGAAGAGAACGCTTTTCTGTGATGATTTACGGAAGAGTTCCCATGATGATAAGTGCAAACTGTACTTACAAGACGTCGGGACAATGCACTCCCGGAGAGTATTTTGAGAATTTTGGGTTTTTAAAAGATCGTTTAAATAATGATTTTCCTGTAGTAAGACACTGCGATGAGTGTATGAATGTAATATATAACTGCGTTCCGCTTTCCTTGCACAAGGACATGGATGTCTATGACGGATGCAATTTGAGGTTGTGCTTTACAGTCGAAACCGGCGAGCAAATGAACCAGGTTATACATAAATACATTGATTTACTTCTTGGGAAAGTCAGTGATATTGCTTCGGATATTGAAAAGATTACAGGGGGCTATACCACAGGACATGAGAAACGTGGCGTAGAATAATACATGCAGGAATACGTTGCTTTATTATCAAAGTATTTTATAGCCATATGTATGGCTGTTTACACATTGGAAAGCTTTTTGGTGTTTCGCTTCAAGCAGGAAGAGGCTAGAAGGGGAATCTATTTAAGGCAGACTATTTTAATATTCTTTATTCAATTTGCTGCATTTATGACTCTGGTTATCAAGTCCGGAGATTTGCAGTATCTTTTGTTCTACGGAATTGTCCAGCTTATGCTTTTCGGAATCATTATGATTACCGACATGATTTATCCGAGGGCTAACAGACTCTTAGTTAATCACATTTGTCTCTTATTGGGAATAGGCTTCATTATTCTTTGCAGGCTTTCTTATCAGAGGGCCTTAAAGCAGTTTGTAATTGTTATTTTGTCCATGATTATAGCCATGTTTATTCCATCACTTATTGAGAAATGGAGATTTCTTAAGGGCTTTAAGTGGGTATATGCCGTTGCCGGCATAGCAGGACTTTCGGCAGTGTTAATTTATGGTCAGCTTGCCAATGGTGCCAATATCAGCTTTTCTATATTGGGAATTACATTCCAGCCATCTGAATTTGTAAAAATAATATTCGTTTTCTACGTAGCTGCTTCCCTTTATGAGAGTACAAGCTTTTTCAATATCGCATTTACCACAATATTTGCAGCCTTGCATGTGATTATACTTGTGGTATCAAAGGATCTGGGAAGCGCTTTGATATTCTTTATTGCTTACCTCTTCATGGTTTTTGTTGCTACGAAGAATTATCTGTATTTACTATTGGGAATCGGAGGCGGCATAGGCTCGGCCGTAGTAGCATACCATTATTTCAAGCATGTTCAGGTCCGTGTTCAGGCTTGGCTTGATCCTTGGACATATATTGATAATCAAGGATATCAGGTAACCCAGTCTCTATTCGGTGTAGGAAGCGGAAGCTGGTTTGGAATGGGCCTTATGTCCGGAAATCCCGATACCATTCCCTATGTTGAGATGGACTCTATTTTCTCGGCCATTTGTGAGGAAATGGGTGTAATCTTTGGAATTATGCTTATTCTTATCTGCATAAGCTGTTTTATCATGATGATGAATATGGCTTTACTGATTAAGGATAATTTCTACAGATATATTTCATACGGTCTTGGCGTAATTTATATTTTCCAGGTATTCCTGACAATCGGCGGAAGTATTAAATTTATTCCCCTTACCGGTGTTACCTTGCCTTTGGTAAGTTACGGCGGAAGCTCCGTTATGAGCACATTAATTATGTTTTATATTGTCCAGGGACTTTATTTGATAAGACAGAAAGAGGAACGATATGGAAGGCGAAAGAAACGCAGACCAAATCGCGAACAACGTTACAGGAGAGAAGCGGAGACAGAAACTATCCCTCCCGAAGACGATTTGGTATTTCTTGACGGGGAAACTGAATAACGACAAACAGGGACATAGTCAGATTGAAATAATGATTACCACCTATTTGGTCGTGGCCACTTTCTTAGGAATGGTGGTCTATTTGTGTTACTTTGTGGCCACCTCTGAACAGGAAGTTCTTAACAATTCATTTAATTCAAGACAGGAAATACTTATTGCCCAAAACTACAGAGGCGATATTTTATCCGATAAAGGCGATAAACTTGCCACTACAACTTTGGATTCCGAGCAGAACGAGACGAGAGTATATCCCTATGGCGAGATTTTTTCTCATGTTGTAGGCTTTTCTACCCACGGTCGAACCGGCGTTGAGGCAGCATCCAACTATTATCTTATAACCAGCAGCGCCCCCATTACCGATAAGGTTGTAAATGACGTTGCAGGCAACAAGAATCCCGGTGATGATGTTTACACCACATTAAACACTCATGTTCAGGAAACTGCTTATAAAGCCCTTGGTGTGTATGACGGAGCAATAATTGTAACAGAGCCCTCTACGGGCAAGATAATTGCCATGGTATCAAAGCCGGGATTTGATCCCAATACAATTGATGCCGATTGGGACTCCCTTACAAAAGATAAATCAAGCGGCAAACTTTTGAACAGAGCCACTCAGGGACTTTACCCTCCGGGTTCAACATTCAAGATTGTAACGGCCCTTGAATACATTAAAGAGAATCCCGACACATACAACAATTACAGCTTCCAATGTAACGGAAGGTTCACCCTTGGAGACAGTAAGATTCAGTGTTATCATGGTAGTAATCATGGATATGTGGATTTTAAGAGCTCATTTGCAAAATCCTGCAACTCCTCCTTTGCCAACATCGGCACGAAACTTAATAAGGTTGAATTCAGGAAAACTTTGGATGAGCTTTTATTTGATAAGGAGCTGCCTGTAAAATTTGTTTATGGAACCAGCTCAGTACATATGGAAGAGAATCTATCTGATGAAGAAATTATTCAGACTTCAATCGGACAGGGCAAAACGCAGATTACGCCTCTTCATTTAAATATGATTACCTGTGCTATCGCCAACAATGGCACACTTATGAAGCCTTATGTGGTCGACTGCGTTACAAACTCTAACAATTCTATCGTTAAGCAGTTTAAATCATCCAGCTACGGTAAACTTATGACCCCGGATGAAGCAGCAACACTTCAGGATATGATGAAAAGCGTTGTTACAAGCGGTACCGCAACATTCCTTAAAAATGCGGATTATACATCTGCCGGAAAGACCGGTTCTGCCGAGTATAACTCAAAGGGAGATTCCCATGCATGGTTCACGGGTTTTGCCCCTGCCGACAATCCTAAAGTTTGTGTTACAATAATAGTAGAAGGCGCAGGAAGCGGCGGAGATTATGCTGTACCTATGGCCAAGAGACTTTTTGATGCTTACTTTGAAGAATATCCTATAAACGAGGAATAATATGTTACACGCAACCAGCTGCGGAGGAGTTGTGATTTTCAGAGGCAAAATCCTTCTTCTCTACAAAAACTATAAAAATAAATATGAGGGCTGGGTTCTCCCTAAAGGTACTGTTGAGGAGGGCGAAGATTTTAAGCAGACAGCTTTACGAGAAGTGCTTGAAGAGTCCGGAGCCAAAGGCGCCATTGTTAAATACATCGGTACCAGCAACTACACCTTTACCGTTCCGGAAGATACTGTAGAAAAAGAAGTTCACTGGTATCTGATTCAGGCAGACAGTTATTACACCAAGCCCCAGCATGAAGAATACTTCATGGATTCCGGTTTCTATAAATACCATGAAGCGTATCATCTTTTGAAGTTCCCGAACGAAAGAGCCATTCTTGAAAAGGCTTATGCGGAATACGTTGAACAGAAGAAGGCCCATAAGTGGGGACAATACAAAAATTAGTTTTTTGTGACAAGCATATACTATATATGGTATAATTGTATGAGGTTTTTGAAATGCTATATGGTAAACCAAAGTATGTTTCCAAGTCCATAAAGCGTCCCGGTAGGGTTATTAAGAAGCTTAACAGCGGAAAACTGTCCATTGGTTACTATGTCATTACATACTCAAATAATACAGAACTTCTTGATATTTATCCCGGGTATGTATTTAAACAGCAATTTTTCAGAGACCTTGATATGATGGTTGTCGGTTTGGCCGGCAGCAAGAGTGATGCTTTTGAACTTGTTGCCAAGATGGCTGAGGATTCATTGGCAGCAACCGGAGAGTGTGATTTAAAGAAATATCTATTGTTATAATGGGTGGAGCCTGTGATAATTTATCGAATCAAGGGAATTAAGAATGATGAAATTACAGATGTTTCCGCCAAAGTCTTTTCTCTCTTAAGATTATTTACTTTTACTGTAAGTTTTGACGGGAAAGATGTATTAACCAAAGCATATATCCTTTTCTTTAAGGTTCATGATTCTTCCAAACCAAAGAAGAAAGAAGAGCCAAAAGAAGAAACCCAAACTGAGAGTGAAGAACCCGAAGAAGAAAAGGAGTCCATGATTGAAATCCTTAAAAGAAATAAGGATTTGCTTCTTTCGGATGAGACAAAAGCCCTTCTTGAAAGAACTCTGAATAAGCTAAAGAGAATCATTAAACATATTTTACCTAAGAAAATTACCGGAGAGGCACATTATAGTGCCGGTTCACCGGATAATACCGGATATATTATGGGGTTATTCGGGATGCTTTATCCTTCATTTAACGGAAATGTTAAGCTTTATCCCGATTTCGACTCCGACGCATTCTTTGAGGGAAAAGGCCTTATTAAAGGAAGATTCTTTCTATTGGCTGTTTTAATTCTTGCATTGCGAATTGCCCTTGATAAACAAATGCGTAAATTATTTTCTGCTCTTAAAGGGAGGACGAAAGATGGCAGACACACAACTTAGTCAGTTTATTCAATCGCTGTTTGAAGGAATGGATTCCGTTCTTTCCAGCAAAACTGTAGTTGGAGAGCCTACTAGAATTGATGATACCATTATTGTTCCGCTTGTGGATGTGACCTTCGGAATGGGAGCCGGCGGAAGCAAAGGAACCGGCGGCGGTATCGGAGGAAAAGTTTCTCCCAGCGCTGTTCTTGTTATAAGAGACGGCCATGCGAGAGTCGTAAATATCAAGAATCAGGATGCCATAACTAAGATTATTGATTTGGTTCCCGATTTACTTGAAAGAAAAAGCGCTAAGAAAAAAGGCGTAACCGATGAAGTTGTAAGAGATGCAGCATTTCCCGATAAATGAGTTTCCTTCATTTATAAAGACAGGTGTTTATTATGATTGAATGGGATGAAGTTATGGAGTCTTCTTCAGAAGAAGACCTTTTGGAACTGAAGCATTGGCTCTTCAGAGAGAATATTCGATTACAATCAGAACAAAGAGACCTCGATGAGATGAAAAGCAGATTCATCAAAGAGCGAGATGAATTCCGCAAGGAAATGGATACGCTTAATCATCAGATGGTTATTGAGCATAAGCGCCTTAAGGATGAGCAGATTTTCTTTGATAAGAAGATGGACATCCTGAAGAATGGCTTTATGGAGCTTGAAGCGGAAAAGCAGAAGTTTAACCGCGAGAAGCTTATGTTTGAGAATAATTATCTTGATGTAATGGGCTCTGAGGGTGAGTGTGAGATTCTTTTCTCGGGTGTCACCAGTTCTCTGGGACTTAAGAAGAGATATAAGGATCTGATGAAGATATATCATCCCGATAATCTTTGCGGATCCGAGAGAGTAGTTCAGTTGATTAATCGAGAATATGATAAAAAAAGAGCGGAGCAATAAGCTCCGCTTTCTTATGCAATAAATTATGCTCTCTCAACAGCACCGGATTTCATGCAGCTTGTACATACATGTAATCTCTTGGGAGTACCGTTAACGTTACATTTGATACTCTTAACGTTTGAATTCCAAATTCTGTTAGATCTTCTATGAGAATGGCTTACGTTGTTACCAAAGTGAGCACCCTTACCGCAAATATCACATTTAGCCATCGTCACACCTCCTTAACGACATCGTCGAATCTTCTTTTAGGTCAAATTGGCTTTCGCCACAACATTAGTATATTAACAGATTGTTTATCAGTTTGCAAGCCTTATTTTTTGGTCGTTCATAAAATATTTACAATTTTTAGTTTCCTTTTTAGTGCAAAGTGGTTATAATAACTACGTATATGTCAAAACAAAGGAGGTCTACCATGAAAAGTGGTTCTGAAAAGAGGACTTCAATCAATACCCATATGGGAAATATTATTATTGAGAATGAAGTTATAGCTCAGTACGCAGGTACTTGTGCGATGGAATGCTTTGGCATCGTAGGTATGGCAGGCGTTAATGTTAAAGATGGTATTGTCAGCTTATTAAAGCTTGATAATGTATCCAGAGGCATAAACGTTACTGTAAGAAATAACAAGTTAGATTTGGATTTGCATATAATTGTTGCTTACGGTGTAAGCATCATTGCTGTTTCCGAGAATCTGATCAGTTCTGTCAAGTATAAAGTTGAAGAGTTCACCGGTATGGAAGTTGACAAGATCAACATCTATGTTGAAGGTGTTCGAGTGATTGATTAAGGAGGAAATACCGGTGGCAACAAACACTATAAACGCTGACCTTATAAGAGTAATGTTCTTATATGGTTCCAAAAGCCTTGAGAGCAAGAAGGAATGGATTAACGAGCTCAACGTTTTCCCTGTTCCTGACGGCGATACAGGCACCAATATGACAATGACCATTATGTCTGCAGCCAAAGAAGTATTAGAGCTTCAGGAAAATGACATGAAGTCATTGGCGAAAGCTATTTCTTCCGGATCTTTAAGAGGTGCGAGAGGAAACTCAGGTGTTATTCTTTCACAGCTTTTAAGAGGTTTTACTAAAGTAGTAAGAGATTATGACGAAGTAGATATTCCTGTTTTGGCAGAGGCTTTTGAGAAAGCTGTTGATTCTGCATACAAAGCAGTTATGAAGCCTAAGGAAGGTACAATCCTTACCGTGGCAAAAGGCAGTGCTGTTAAAGCCAGAGAGCTTGCGGATGCCGGAGTTACAGAACTTACACAGTTTATTGATGAGATTATTGCGGAGGCAGAGGTTGTTCTTGCCAAGACACCCGACATGCTTCCTGTATTAAAACAGGCAGGAGTTGTTGACTCGGGCGGTCAGGGCCTCGTGGAGTTCTTAAAGGGTGCAAGAGAAGGCTTCAACAATCCTGATGCCGACATTAACGAGATCATGTCCAAGGCTGAATCCGAAGGCGAGAAACCTGAGGAGAAGGAAGCTGAGATTAACGTTAAATTTGGTTACCGCACAGCATTTAAGATTATTTCCAAGAACACATTCAATATTAAGATGGAAATTGATTTCAAGGAGTTCCTTGAAAACATCGGTGACGATCCTGTTTGTGTTGTTGACGGAGATGAAATTAAAATTGACGTTTTGACCAATGATCCCGGTCTTGTTATCCAGCGTGGACTTAAATACGGTCAGTTAACAGACATTAAGATTGAGAACGTACGTCTTGCCAAGGGAGCAGAAGGAGCTTTTGAGGAGAGCGCACCCGAAGTAGCCGATATTCCTATGGAACACAAGGATTACGGTTTTATTACAGTATCTGTGGGCGAAGGAATGAGCGAGATTTTCTCCGGTCTTGGGGCAGACTTCATTATTGAAGGCGGTCAGACCATGAATCCTTCTACTGAAGATATGCTTAATGCAATTGACAAGGTCAATGCAGACACCATTTTCATTCTTCCCAATAACAAGAATATTATTCTTGCTGCAAATCAGGCTGCAAGCCTGACAGACGGAAAGAATGTGGTTGTTATTCCTACAAAGACCGTACCTCAGGGTATTACATCAATCATTAATTTCGTTCCCGATGCAAGTGTTGATGACAATGTTGCTGCAATGAACGAAGCAATTGCTCTGGTTCGTACCGGTCAGGTTACTTATGCTGTAAGAGATACTGTTATTGACGATAAGGAAATCAAGCAGGGTGATTACATGGGAATCGGTGATGCCGGCATCCTCTCTGTTGGTGAGGACCTTAAGAATGTAACCTTATCCATGATTGATGAAATGGTTGATGATGAGATTTCTCTTGTAAGTATTTACTACGGAAGCGATGTTTCTGAGGAGGAAGCAAACGCCATTTCCGAAGAAGTATTAAGCAAGCATTCTGATATCGATGTTGAGGTTCAGAGCGGTGGACAGCCTATTTACTATTACGTCGTATCTGCAGAATAAAAGGATTTTTATGACTCCGAAGTCACACGGCTTCGGAGTTTTTTATTGCCCGTAAATATGATAAAATTTTAATTGGTTGTGAGGTGCTAAACAATGGATGGAATGCCTATCAAATCATTAAAGGGTGTAGGAGAGAAAAGTGCCCTTTTATACAACAAATTAGATATCTTCACTGTAGAGGATCTTGTGAGATTTTATCCCAGGAATTATGAAATCATGCCCAAGGTGAAGAGTATCAAAGAAAGTGTGGAGGGCGAAACCGGAGCTTATCTTATGAACATAAGCGGCCGCCCCATGCTTAAAAGGGTCAGAAATCTGTCCATAATTAATGTCTCCTGCTATGATGTAAACGCTAAATCTGCAGAAGAAGCTGAAAAGATAAACATCACATTCTTTAACATGCCCTATTTGGTAAATGCTTTTAAAGCAGGTAAGCAATATGTCTTTGTAGGCACTTTAAAGGGCAGGAAAATGGAGCATCCTTCAATCTATAAACCCGAGGATTACTATGCCCTGGAGGGTACCATACAGCCTCTATATCATCTTACAAAGGGTCTTTCCAATAAGAGCATTAAAAAGGCCATCAGAAACGCTCTTGATTTGGTTGATATATCCAAAGATTTTCTTCCCGTTTCAATTAAAGATAGATATAAACTTATGGATTTTTCTGAATCCGTATATAAGGTTCATTTCCCAAGAGATGAGAAGGAACTTAGGCAGGCTCACAGAAGGCTTGCTTTTGAAGAGTTCTTTTATTTCATACTTTTAGTAAGAAAAAATAAGCTATTAAATGAAGAGCATCTTTCAAACTTTAAAATGATTGAAACTGCTGAATGTAACAGACTTATTGAAGCTCTTCCATATCGACTTACGGATGAGCAGGTGAAGGTGTGGGATGAGATTAAAAATGATTTATCAAGCGGTTCAATAATGAGCCGTATGATTCAGGGTGATGTTGGATCGGGAAAAACAATTTTGGCCTTTTTGAGCCTTTTAATGACTGTTACAAACGGGTATCAGGGTGCTCTTATGGCCCCCACAGAAGTTTTGGCCAAACAGCACTTTGAAAACCTTGTTTCAATAACTAAGAAGTATAATCTGCCGTTTAAACCTGTACTTTTAACGGGTTCCGTTACAAAGAAAGATAAACAGGCAATATATGACGACTTATATAACGGCAGAGTCAATGTTGCCATTGGTACCCATGCGCTTATTACCGAGGGCGTAACATATAATAATTTGGCCCTTGTAATTACTGATGAGCAGCACAGATTTGGCGTTAATCAGAGGGAAGCCATATCTCTTAAGGGTGAAAAACCGCATATTCTCGTAATGAGCGCTACGCCTATCCCGAGATCTTTGGCCATGATTGTGTATGGAGACTTGTCAATTTCGAGGATTGAAAAGCTCCCCGGAAACAGACTGCCAATTAAAAACGCTGTCATTAATCCTGATATGCGCTCCAATACTTACAAGTTTATTGCAAAAGAAGTGGCAATGGGACATCAGGGTTACGTTATTTGTCCCCTTGTGGAGGCTTCTGAGGAAGAGTCTGCTTTTTCCAATTATGAAAATGTAAAAGACTATACCGCAAAACTAAAGAACGAGCTGCCGGAATCCGTAAGAATTGCCACTTTACATGGCAAAATGAAAGCCGAGCAGAAGAACAGGATAATGCAGGATTTTCATGAAGGACTTATTGACGTTCTTGTTTCAACCACGGTTATTGAGGTTGGTATCAATGTTCCCAATGCAACTTTTATGGTGGTTGAAAATGCTCAGGCCTTTGGCCTCGCAACCTTACATCAGTTAAGGGGAAGAGTGGGCAGAAGTGACATTCAAAGCTTTTGCGTATTCATTAACTCTGATTCAAAGGGTGAAAAGAACGACAGACTTGAAATCCTCGGAAAGTCAAATGACGGCTTTTATATAGCGGAAGAGGATTTAAAATTACGTGGCCCCGGAGACCTTTTCGGAACCATGCAGTCTGGAGAATTAAGCTTTAGAATCGCAGATATCTATAATGATTCTGCCACATTGAAAGACGCTTCGGAATGCGTAGATATGATATACGCAGGCGAAAGTGAGATAAGTAAGGAAGAGCTTCCTTTCTTTTTGGATATGCTTGAGAAAGCTCTTGGTATTAAAATAGATTCATCCACACTCTAAATACCCTCATTCAACAATTTGTGGTATTTTCACTTTGAATATCCACAACATCTATGGTATAATACATGTGTTGTATTATGCAAAGAGAGGGTTTTTAAGTAATGTCTAACAGTTCAACTTATAATGCTTCCAACATAACCGTACTTGAAGGTTTAGAGGCCGTCAGAAGACGACCCGGAATGTATATCGGAAGTGTTTCCACAAAGGGTTTGAACCATCTTATATATGAGATTGTCGACAACGCCGTGGATGAGCATTTGGCAGGCTATTGCACCAAGATTTCTGTAATTCTTGAGGCTGATGGCACCTGCACAGTTGTCGATAATGGTCGAGGTATCCCCATTGATATGCATGAGAAAGGTGTAAGTGCAGAGCGTATTGTATTTACAACACTTCATGCCGGCGGTAAATTTGATGATTCTGCTTATAAAACAAGCGGTGGTCTCCATGGTGTAGGTTCATCGGTTGTTAATGCGCTGTCCACTCATATGACTGTTACCGTTAAGAAGAACGGTCAGATTTCCCGTGATACATATGAAAGGGGTATACCTACAACAAAGCTTGAGAACGGCCTTTTGCCCGTTATCGGTAAGACCAGAGAGACAGGAACTACAATAAATTTCCTGCCTGACGATACTATTTTTGACAAGACCCGATTTAAAGAGGACGAGGTTAAGAGCCGTCTTCATGAGACAGCTTATCTTAATCCCAAACTTACTATACATTTTGAGGACAGACGTAAGGAAGAGCCTGAGATTATCGATTATTCCGAGCCTGAAGGAATCAAAGGATTCGTAAAGGATTTGAATAAAACAAAGGAAGCCCTTCATGAAGTTGTGTCATTCAGCGGCGTCAGCGACGGAATCGAAGTTGAGGTTGCTTTTCAGTATGTAAATGAGTTCCAGGAGATGGTTTACGGCTTCTGTAATAACATTTATAACTCTGAGGGCGGAACCCATTTAACAGGTTTTAAGACCCAGTTTACCAATGTTATAAACACTTATGCGAGAGAACTTGGCGTCCTTAAGGACAGAGATGCGAACTTTACCGGTGCCGACGTAAGAAACGGTATGACAGCAGTGGTTTCCATCAAGCATCCGGATCCCAGATTTGAAGGCCAGACCAAAACAAAGCTTGATAACCAGGATGCCACCAAGGTTGTCTCCAAAATAACCGGTGATGAGGTTGTAAGATATTTTGACAGAAACCTTGACGACTTAAAGGCTATTATTTCCTGTGCCGAGAAATCTGCAAAGATTCGTAAAACAGAAGAGAAAGCCAAGACCAATATGCTTACCAAGTCAAAGTATTCCTTTGATTCAAACGGTAAGCTCGCAAACTGTGAGTCCAAAGATGCCAAGAAGTGTGAAATCTTCATCGTAGAGGGTGATTCTGCGGGCGGATCGGCAAAGACTGCCAGAAACAGAATGTATCAGGCTATCCTTCCCATAAGAGGTAAGATTCTTAACGTCGAGAAGGCTAGTATCGACAAGGTTCTTGCCAATGCCGAGATAAAGACCATGATTAATGCTTTTGGATGCGGCTTTTCTGAAGGCTACGGCAACGATTTCGATATTACAAAGCTTCGCTATGACAAGATTATTATCATGGCCGATGCGGATGTGGATGGCGCTCATATCTCTACACTTTTACTCACTTTATTCTACAGATTCATGCCTGAACTTATTTCAGAGGGACATGTTTATATTGCCATGCCTCCTCTTTACAAAGCTATGCCTTCAAAGGGCGAAGAAGAGTACCTTTATGACGATAAGGCACTTGAAAAATACAGAGCGACCCACAAAGGCTCATTTACATTGCAAAGATACAAAGGTCTCGGAGAAATGGATGCCGAGCAGCTTTGGGAAACGACACTTGATCCCGAAAGAAGAATGCTTAAGCTTGTTGAAATCGAAGATGCAAGAATGGCAAATGAAGTAACCGAACTTCTTATGGGAACAGAAGTGCCTCCCAGAAAAGCCTTTATTTATGAGCATGCCTGCGATGCAGAACTTGATGTATAGGAACGGTAACTAAGAAATGGATGAAACCAGAATAATCAAAACCGAATACTCCGAGGTAATGGAGAAATCATATATAGATTATGCCATGAGTGTAATCATAGCCAGAGCTTTACCGGATTCAAGAGACGGCTTAAAGCCTGTTCAAAGACGTACTCTCTATGACATGTATGAGCTTGGTATAAGATATGACAAGCCTTACAGAAAGAGCGCTCGTATCGTCGGCGATACAATGGGTAAATACCATCCCCATGGTGACAGCTCAATTTATGATTCCCTCGTAGTAATGTCCCAGGATTTCAAGAAGGGAATGGCTCTTGTGGACGGTCACGGTAACTTCGGTAATATCGAAGGTGACGGTGCCGCTGCGATGCGTTATACCGAGGCGAGACTTCAAAAGGTAACCCAGGAAGCATTTCTTGGGGATTTGGACAAGGATGTAGTTGATTTCGTCCCCAACTTCGATGAAACAGAGAAAGAGCCTTCGGTTCTTCCCGTTAAACTCCCGAACTTCCTTGTTAACGGTTCAGAAGGTATTGCCGTTGGTATGGTAACCAGTACGCCTCCTCATAACCTTGGGGAAGTAATTGATGCCACCAAAGCGTATATGCTCAATGAAGATATAACAAATAAAGAGCTTATGCGTTATATAAAGGGACCTGATTTCCCTACAGGCGGAATCGTAATCAATCAGGATGAACTTCTTGAAATTTACGAAACCGGCGTAGGTAAGATTAAACTTCGCGGTAAGGTTGAAATCGAAAAGGGCAAATCCGGCAAGACAAACGTTGTTATTACAGAGATTCCCTACACCATGATCGGTGCAAATATCGGCAAATTCTTATCTGACGTTGCAGCTTTGGCTGAGCAGAAGAAAACCACCGATATTGTTGATATTTCCAACCAGTCATCAAAGGAAGGTATCAGAATAGTAATTGAGCTTAAGAAAGATGCCGATACCGAGAACTTCGTCAACATGCTTTACAAGAAGACGAGGCTTGAGGACACCTTTGGTGTAAATATGCTTGCCATTTCTCACGGAAGGCCCGAAACAATGAGCCTTAAGCAGATTATTAAGGATTCTGTGGACTTCCAGTTTGAGATTAATACAAGAAAATATAACTACCTTCTCAAGAAAGAGCTGGAGAAAAAGGAGATACAGGAAGGCTTAATTAAGGCCTGCAATGTTATCGACTTGATTATCGAGATTCTTCGCGGCAGTAAGGACAGAAACATGGCCAAGGCATGCCTCGTAGAAGGCAAAACCGAAGGTGTCAAGTTTAAATCCAAAGAATCCAAGATTATGGCTGCTCAGCTGCTTTTCTCCGAGGCTCAGGCAAACGCCATTCTTGAGATGCGTCTGTATAAGTTAATCGGTCTTGAAATCGATGCCCTTATTAAGGAGCATGAAGAGACCTGTGCAAACATCTACAGATATGAGGACATTCTGGATCGTAAGGGCAGCATGGCTCAGGTAATTATGAATGAGCTTGATGCCATTAAGAATGAGTACGGCAGAAAGAGACTTACTCTCATCGAGAATGCCGAGGAGGCAGTATACGAAGAGCGTAAAATTGAGGAAGCAGACGTATACTTCCTTATGGATCGTTTTGGATATGCCAAGACTGTTGATGTGGCAACTTACGAGAGAAATAAAGAAACCATCGAAGATGAGTTCAAATTTGTCTTCATGTGCAAGAACACCGGTAAGGTCTGCATTTTCACCAACAAGGGACAGGTACATACATTTAAGGTACTCGACCTTCCCATGGGTAAGTTAAGAGACAAGGGTGTTCCTATTGATAACGTATCCAACTTCTCCACATCCAAAGAAGACGTTGTTCTTCTTACCAGCCAGTCAGATCTTAACCTGTATAGACTTTTGTTTGTTACCAAGAAGTCAATGATGAAGGTCGTTGACGGCGGAGAATTTGATGTAAGCAAGAGAACAATTGCAGGCACCAAGTTTATGGATGATGAGGACGAAGTCCTTTCTGTGGAAATACTTAAAGAGCAGAAAAACATTATTCTGCAGACCAAAGAAGGATACTTTTTGCGATTTGCTGTTGATGAAATACCCATGAAGAAGAAAAATGCTATCGGTGTAAGAGGCATGAAGCTTGGGGATAAAGATTTACTTGAAGCCGTACATTACACATTAAACACCGTTGATAAAACCATTGATTACAAAGGACGAACCCTGGAGCTTAATAAGCTTAAACTTGGCAGAAGAGATTCCAAGGGTGTAAAGGTGAGAGCATGAGAGTAATTGCAGGCAGAGCGCGAAGCATGCCTTTAAAGGCCCCTAAATCCATGAATACAAGGCCCACCACTGACAGAATTAAGGAAACTCTCTTTAATATTATTCAGGGTGATATTCAGGGCTCGATTTTTGTGGATGTTTTTTCCGGAAGTGGCGGAATTGGAATTGAGGCTTTAAGCAGAGGAGCCAAAAGAGCATACTTTATTGAAAACGAAAAGGAAGCATTGAGCTGTATTACAGACAATCTTCATTTCACCAAGTATGAAAATCAGGGTATCATCTTGAAACAGGATGCATTAAGCGCATTATCTGTTTTAAACGAGAAGGAAGTTGATATTATTTTCATGGATCCCCCTTATGGAGAAGGCCTTGAAAAGAAGGCTCTGGAAGTATTGTCAACTGCTTCATATGTTACCGAAGATACCATGATAATAATTGAATCAGATCTTAAAACTGATTTTTCGTATGTTTCGGATCTTGGTTTTGATATTTACAGAGAGAAATTATATAAGACAAACCGACACTTGTTTATTAAGAAACTGTGAGGAGAGGTAAAAAAATGAAATCAGCTTTTTATCCCGGAAGCTTCGACCCCATGACTTTGGGACATTTGGATATTATCAAAAGAGCTGCGGGAATTTTCGATGAATTACACGTTGTTGTAATGCATAACAAGGGTAAGAGCGCATTGTTTTCTGTGGAGGAACGTGTTAATATACTTAAGGAAGCAACTAAGGATTTGGACAATATTGTCATCGAATCTTTTGCGGGATTGACCATCGATTATGCCAAGAAGAAAAACATTCATGTGGCAATAAGAGGATTGCGAGCAATCACCGATTTTGAATACGAATTACAATTTGCACAGACCAACTCAAAGCTGTCGGACGGCTTTTTGGATACCATGTTCTTAACCACAAGTCTGGAATATGCATATTTAAGTTCCAGCACGGTTAAAGAGATTGCCAGCTTTGGCGGTGATATTGCTCAATGTGTTCCGGATTTTGTTGTTCCTTTGATTTATGATAAATACAAATGATTTTTATCATTAAATAATAAGCGAGGATAGATAAATGCCCGTACCAAACAGTAGCATAGAAAATGCAATTAAAGAAATAGAAGATTATATAGCAAGCTGTAAATATCAGGCTTTTTCAAGCACAAAAATTGTTGTTGATAAGGAAAATATCGATGATTTAATAAGTGAGCTCAGAAAGAAAACTCCTGAGGAAATCAGAAGATACCAGAAGATCATCAGCAACAGAGATGCTATTTTGGAAGATGCCCGTTCTAAAGCCGAAACCCTCATTAATGAGGCTACGGTTCATACCAATGAGCTAATTAATGAGCATGAGATTATGAAACAGGCTTACGATCAGGCTAACCGTGTGGTTTCGATGGCATCAGCTCAGGCTCAGCAGATTCTTGATAATGCCACCAATGAAGCTAATAGTCTTCGTATTGCTGCAATGCAGTACATGGACGATATGCTTGCTCATATTGAAGAAGTTTTGACAGGCTCAGCTCAGACAGCTGCCACAAACTATGAGAGCCTTGTTAATTCGCTTAACGAATACAGAGAGGTTGTGATTTCCAACAGAAATGAATTACACCCTCAGCCTGAACCGGAACCCACAATTGAACCGGATCCTGATTTGAATATCACAGGTCCTATTGATATTCCTGAGAAAAAGAAGGATGGCATAAGTCTTATTTAATGAAATTATTAAGCAGATTCCTTTCGGAGTCTGCTTATTTTTCGCTAGATTTTTAGATTTGGTAGATTTGTATGCTTGTTAGACTTGATAAATGGCTAAGCGAGAAATCATCCCTTACAAGAAGTGAAGCAAAAGATGCGCTTAAAAAGGGGAGAGTTCTTGTTAACGGAGAGCCTTCTAAAGACCCTTCCCTAAAACTTAATACCGAAAAGGATGAAGTGGTCCTTGATGGTCATAGTTTGTTATATGAAGAGCATGTATACTTCGTTCTTAATAAGCCTGCCGGGTACGTGACTTCCACATCTGATTCCGACGGAATAAATGTAATGTCTCTGCTTAAAGGAGAGGTTATAAAGAACCTTTTTCCTGTAGGTAGGCTTGACAAGGATACCGAAGGGCTTTTGCTTATTACTGACGACGGTGAATTGTCCCACAGACTTCTTTCGCCGAAAAAACATGTAAATAAGACCTACTACGTGGAATGCCAAAGCCCCATAAGCGATTCTGAGCTTGGAAGTTTAAAAAACGGAGTTGATATAGGTGATGATACTCCAACAAAACCCGCAGAAGTAGCAAGAGTAGATGATAAAACCATAAAGCTTACCATCACTGAGGGCAGGTACCATCAGGTAAAGCGAATGCTTGAAGCCGTTGATAACAAAGTTACATATCTGAAAAGATTATCCTTTGGAAATCTGATTTTAGATGAACTTAATGTTAATCTCGGCGAATATATAAAACTGGGCGCAAGCCAAATAGAGGAGTTAAAGAGGTCATAAGATGAATTTGTTTAAAAGAATGTTTTCTGCAGAGAACTTTAAAGGGCAGCAAAACTATATCGATACACAAAAGAAATACGAAATACTGAAAACCGTATTGATGTTTGCGATTTCAGCTTCGTTATTTATTGCAGGATACATCACAACAGGTACCAGGAAGAATCTTTTATCCATAGTCGCGATTCTTGGCTGTTTGCCTGCCTGCAAAAGCGCCGTTAACATGATAATGTTCCTTCGCTTTAGATCAACACCTTCTGATATTGCTGCCAAAATACAAGGCTCTGTGGGTAATCTCTATGAACTTTATGACAATGTTTTTACGACATACGAGAAAACCTACGTGGTCTACCATCTGGTATTCAGGCAGAACAACCTTTGCGGATTGGCCAAAGAAGGGACAGATATCGCAAAGCTTACCACTCATATAGACGAAAAGCTTAAGGTTGGCGGACATAAGGGAATTACCGTTAAGCTCTTTGATAAAGAAGATAAATACATCGAAAGGCTGAAAAGCCTTAATGAGCTCGAACCCGACACCGATAACAGACCAGAGGAAGTATTAAACACCGTAAAGGCTATTTGCTTGTAGATTATGCGAAGACTTGATATAAACAATTCTAATGAAGGAGGAAGGCTTGATAAAATGCTTTTAAGGCATTTACCTAAAGCTGCGCCCTCCTTTATTTATAAGATGTTAAGAAAAAAGAATATCACCCTGAACGGTAAAAAAGCCACCGGCAATGAACTTTTAAAGGCCGGAGACTATATTGAGATATATTTTTCCGATGAAACATACGACAAATTCAGAGGCGCATCAGATGGAGCTTACGATGTTTCTTCTTATGTAAATGCTTATAAGCAAATAGAAGGAATTAAGGTCATTTATGAAGATGATGATATTGTTATCTGCAATAAACCTGTGGGTGTTCTTTCACAGAAAGCCAAAGAATCAGATATTTCATTAAACGAATGGCTTATCGGATACCTTTTAGACTCTAAGGCAAAAACAGCAGAATCTCTGAAGGACTTTAAACCTTCAGTCTGCAACCGCCTTGACAGAAATACAGCAGGAATTGTTTTATGCTCCAAATCCTTAAAGGGTTCCAGAGCAATGTCGGGTCTTATAAAAGACAGAAAGCTTGATAAGTATTACCTTGCCCTTGTGAAAGGTATCGGAATAAAGGAAACTACATTAACCGGCAGTCTTTTAAAGGATAATTCTGCCAATAAAGTTAAGGTCAGTCTTGGCGAGGACGAAGAAATAAGAACTGATATTAAGCCTATTTCGGATAACGGTGAAATAACACTGGTTGAAGCCAAGCTATATACAGGAAAGACTCATCAAATAAGGGCCTCTTTGGCGGCAAACGGCCATCCTTTAATAGGAGATTACAAATACGGCAACAAAGCACTAAACGATGCTTTTAAAGAGAAATACGGTCTTGAAAGCCAGTTTCTTGTTTGCTATAAGGTTAGTTTTCGTGAAGATACAAATGGCCTTGATGCGCTTAAAAACCGTGAAATCAAGGCAGATTTACCTGTGATATTCGATGAATTGCTTAAGAAGGAGAAGCTTTAATGGCTACTTGGAATTCCAGGGGACTCAGGGGTTCTACTCTTGAGGAAATGATTAACAGAACCATAGATAAATATAAAGAAAAAGGCCTTGCACTTATTCAGAAGGTCCCTACTCCCATTACCCCCATTAAAATCGAGCCATCCACAAGGCATATTACACTTGCGTATTTTGATCAGAAAAGTACCGTCGATTATATTGGCGTGGTTCAGGGAGTACCTGTTTGCTTTGATGCCAAAGAGTGCGCTGTTGACACCTTTGCCCTTCAGAACATTCATCCTCACCAGTATGATTTCATGAAGCGATTTGAAGAGCAGAACGGTATAGCTTTCCTTATTATTTATTATTCCCACAAAGATTTGCTTTATTATTTACCTTTTTCAGATTTAAAAACCTTCTGGGAAAGAAAAGAAGAGGGCGGAAGAAAGAGTTTTCGCTTTGAAGAATTGGATTCCAAATGGATTATTGACAACAAATCAGGGGTCCTTGTTTCCTTCTTGGACAACCTGAAAATTGACTTGGAATCCCGTGTTGACAATTGATTTTATTTCCTGTATACTTCCTTTAGTTTCACTTGCTACCAAATTAGCACATTAGCACACTAAAGTATAAAGGAGAATCATGAGTACGATATTGTTACATACTCCCGAAGGTGTAAGAGATATATACGGTGACGAAATGAAGAGAAAGAGCGAAGTGGAAGCTCGCATTAAAAGCGTTATTTCTCTTTATGGATACAAAAGTATATCTACACCCACCTTTGAGTTTTTTGATGTTTTTTCCAAAGAGATAGGTACAACTCCTTCAAAGGAACTGTACAAGTTCTTTGATAAGGAAGGCAATACTCTGGTTTTGAGACCGGACTTCACACCTTCCATGGCAAGATGCGCCGCAAAGTATTATATGGATGAAGATGTTCCCATCAGATTCACTTACAGCGGCAATACATTTACAAACACAAACAATCTTCAGGGTAAGCTCAAAGAGGTTACTCAGATGGGCGCTGAGCTTATCGGTGACGGCTCTGTTAACGCAGATGCCGAAATGATTGCCATGGTTATCAATTGCCTCCTTAAAACAGGCCTCAAAGACTTCCAGATCAGTATCGGTGAAGTAGAGTACTTCAAAGGTTTATGCCAGAAGGCAGGCCTTTCAGAAGAAGAGGAATGGGGATTGAGAGACCTCATAAGCGTTAAGAACATTTTCGCGGCAGAAGCTTTGATTGATAAGTCAGTTAAGGATGAAAAGGCCGGATTAAGCCTTAAGAAAATGGCTGATTTATTTGGCGGAATAGAGATATTGGAGGAAGCCAAAGCTTTTGCCAATAATGAAAGATCAAAGGCTGCTATAGACAGACTTTATTCCTTATACGATGTTCTTAAGAAATACAACGTGGAAAAATATGTTTCCTTCGACCTTGGTATGCTTTCGAAATACAACTATTACACAGGCGTTATTTTCAAGGCATACACCTACGGCGTAGGCGATGTTGTCATAAAGGGCGGACGTTACGATTCCCTTCTTTCGAGATTTGGCAAGGATGCTCCGGCTATAGGCTTTGTAGTTGTTATCGATGATCTTATGGAAGCTGTCAAAAGCCAAAATATCGACATTCCCGTAGAAGAGGAGCCTATAGAGCTTACTTATACAAAAGATACCTATGATGAAGTTTTAAAGAAAGCCATAGAGCTTAGAAATAATAATAAAGCAGTTGTACTTAAGGAGGGCAAATAAATGAGTAATGAACGTTATTTGACATTTGCCCTTGCAAAGGGCAGGCTTGCGGAGAAGACTTTGGCTCTTCTTGAAGAAGTGGGCATTACCTGTGAGGAAATGAAGGATAAGAGCTCCAGAAAGCTTATTTTCGTTAACGAAGAGCTTAAGCTTAAATTCTTCTTGTCCAAAGGTCCCGATGTTCCTACATACGTTGAATATGGCGCGGCAGACATCGGTGTTGTTGGCGCAGACATTATATTGGAAGAAAACAGAAGGGTATATGAGGTTCTTGACCTTGGTTTTGGTGCCTGCAGAATGTGCGTATGTGGCCCCGAATCCGCCGGAGAGCTCTTAAAGCATCATGAGATGATAAGAGTTGCCAGCAAATACCCTGAAATTGCCAAGAATTACTTCTATAACCAGAAGAATCAGACCGTTGATATAATAAAGCTTAACGGTTCTGTTGAACTTGGCCCCATCGTTGGTCTTTCAGATGTAATAGTAGATATCGTCGAAACCGGTTCCACACTTAAAGAAAACGGCTTAGTTGTGCTTGAAACCATAACTCCGCTTTCTGCAAGAATGATTGTCAACCAGGTTTCAATGCAGATGGAATCTGCAAGAATCAAAGAATTAATTAATAAAATCAAAGCTGCAGTTGAAGCGAAAGGATAGAAATGAGAATTCTTGAATTAAATGAGAACACCAAAAGTTCTCTGCTTAATGACCTTTTAAAAAGAAGTCCCAACAATTATAAAGAGTACGAAGATGTTGTTGAAGGCATTGTAAATGATGTCAGAGACAGGGGCGATGAGGCTTTATTTGAATATACCCTTAAGTTCGACAAGTGCAAGATTGATGAAAGCAATGTCGAAGTTACCAGGGCAGAAATCGAAGAAGCTTATAAGAAACTTGACGTCAAGCTTATAGAAGTTCTTAAAAAAGCTGCCGCCAATATCAGAAGTTATCACGAACTTCAAAAGAGAAACTCCTGGATTAACACCAGAGAAGACGGAGTTATTCTCGGTCAGAAGATTACTGCAATCGAGAAAGCCGGAGTGTATGTGCCCGGCGGAACGGCGGCTTATCCTTCAAGTGTTCTCATGAACATAATTCCTGCAAAAGTTGCAGGCGTTGAAGAGATAATAATGTTAACACCTCCCAATAAGGACGGTGAAATGAATCCCGCCACATTGGTGGCTGCAGATATTGCAGGCGTAGACAGAGTATTTAAGGCGGGCGGAGCCCAGGCTATAGCAGCCATGGCTTTCGGAACAAAGAGTATTCCAAAGGTCTATAAGATTACAGGCCCGGGAAACATCTTTGTAGCCCTTGCTAAAAGAAGCGTGTTCGGACATGTTTCAATTGATTCCATTGCCGGTCCCAGCGAGGTAATGGTTTTGTGCGATGAGACGGCAAATCCCGAATATGTGGCTGCAGATTTATTAAGTCAGGCTGAGCATGATAAGCTAGCATCTGCAATTCTTGTAACAACTTCTAAAAAAATGGCCGAAAAGGTTTCCGTTGAAATAGACAAATTCACTGCCAAGCTTGAAAGAAAAGAGATAATCGAGGAATCCTTAAAGAATTACGGTTATGCCCTGGTTGCAAAGGATATGGCAAGCGCTATTGATGCCGTAAATGAAATCGCATCGGAGCACTTGGAGATTTTGACAGCAAATCCCTTTGATATATTGCCCAGAATCAAGAATGCGGGCGCTATATTCCTTGGAGAATACTCCTCAGAGCCTCTTGGAGACTATTTTGCAGGTCCCAACCACATTTTGCCCACAAACGGAACTGCAAAGTTCTTCTCACCCTTGGGTGTAGATGATTTCATTAAAAAGAGCAGCATAATCTCTTATTCAAAAGAAGCTCTTGAAGCTGTTCATGAAGATATAGAATTATTTGCAAAGCAGGAAGGCTTGACTGCGCACGCCAATTCAATAAATGTTCGATTCAAATAGAGGAGGACTTATGAGAGAAGCACAGATTAACAGAAAAACTAAAGAAACCGATATCGAAGTTAAGCTTAATCTCGATGGAACAGGAGTAAGCGATATTTCAACAGGCATCGGCTTCTTTGATCACATGCTTGATGGTTTTACCCGCCACGGTTTATTTGATCTTACCCTTAAATGCAAGGGTGATCTCAATGTAGATGGACATCATACTGTTGAAGATTGCGGAATTGTCCTTGGAAATGCCATTAAGGAAGCAATCGGGGACAAGGCAGGCATTAAAAGATACGGTAACTTCATTCTCCCCATGGATGATGCACTGATTCTTTGTGCCATTGATTTATGCGGAAGACCCTACTTCGAATATGATCTTGAATTTCCCACAGAAAAGTGCGGTGAAATGGATACCGAACTTGTAAGAGAGTTCTTCTATGCATTATCTTATTCCGCAATGATGAATATTCACATCAGACAGCTTTCGGGCGTAAATTCACACCACATTGCGGAAGCTTCATTTAAAGCCTTTGCCAAGGCTCTTGACCAGGCAACTGGTTTTGATGAGCGAATTAAAGATGTATTAAGCACAAAAGGAGTTTTGTAAGAATGACAGGAACAAAAAGATTTGTTTCATGTATTTATTTATATAATGAGCATGCCGTAAAAGGGCTTGACGATATGACCATCGTTGAAACCGATCCCATAAGATTGGCGGATTCATATAATGACGGAAACGTTGATGAGCTTTTGATTTTTGACATGTCTTATGATGATGAATCTCATGAGAGGGCTTTGCTTATCATAAAAGAGATATGCTCAAAGGTTGAAATGCCTGTTATCGGAGCCGGTAATGTAAAGAGAATGGAAGATATCAAGAAACTTCTCTATGCCGGCTGCAAGAGAGCAGTCCTGGACTATGAGAAAGAAGAGAATGTTGCCATTACAAAAGAAGTTTCCGATAAGTTTGGCAAAGACAAGATTCTTGCCTCTGTAGACAATGCCAAGACCATTGAGTTTAACAAGGCTTTGCTTGAAGAATATGTTTCTGAAATTATCCTTATGAATCCCCATATCATAAAGGATGCGGAATCTATAACCAATCTTCCCGCCATTGTTTCTGTAAAAGAGATTGCTCTCAATAAGCTCATTGAGATTTTTGGTTATGAAAACATCTATGGTGTAACCGGAAATGCCATTAATGACAATATTAAAGAGATTCTATCCCTTAAAGAGTTATTAAAAGAGCAGGGCATAAGTGTTGGAATTCTTGAATCCCCTTACAAATGGGAAGAGTTCAAAAAGGACCCTCAGGGCCTTGTTCCCGTTATTGTTCAGGATTACAAGACTGATGCGGTATTAATGCTTGCATACATGGATGAGGACGCTTTTAACTATACTCTTAAAACCGGAAAGATGACCTATTACTCAAGAAGCCGGCAGGAAAGATGGGTAAAGGGCGAGACTTCCGGCCATTATCAGTATGTAAAGAAGCTTACTGCAGACTGTGACATGGATACGATTCTTGCAAAGGTTTACCAGGTTGGAGTTGCTTGTCACACAGGAGCATATAGCTGCTTTTTCAATGAAATCGTTAAAAAGAATGATTACGATGAAAACGAGAAGAATCCTTTGAATGTTCTTATGGATGTTTCCGCCGTAATCGCAGACAGAAAGAAAAATCCTAAAGAAGGAAGCTATACTAACTATCTTTTTGATAAAGGAATTGATAAAATATTAAAGAAGGTTGGTGAAGAGGCAACAGAAATTGTAATTGCCGCAAAGAATCCCAATCCTGAAGAAATCAAGTATGAAATCTCCGATTTCCTTTATCATGTAATGGTTCTCATGGAGGAGAAGGGCGTTACCTGGAAAGAAATCATGGAGGATCTTGCAAAAAGATAGGAGTATATATGCTTGCATTATCCGATGATATATTAATGCGAATTGACAAACCTGCACGTTATATCGGTCACGAGTACAATGCCGTAATTAAGGACAAGGCCGATGTTGACGTGCGGTTTTGTATGTGTTTCCCTGATGTTTATGAGATAGGTATGTCTCATTTGGGAATTCAGATTTTATATGATATGTTCAACAGAATGGACGGAGTATGGTGTGAGAGAACCTATTCTCCATGGCCTGATCTGGACAAAATTATGAGGGAGGAAAACATCCCTCTTTTTGCGTTGGAGAGCCAGGAGCCTATTAAGAACTTTGATTTCCTTGGCATCACACTTCAATACGAGATGTGTTATACCAACATTCTTCAGATTCTTGATTTGGCAGGCATTCCCCTTACCACTGATGAGAGAAAAGACGGAGACCCAATAGTAATCGGTGGCGGTCCCTGCTCATATAATCCTGAACCTATTGCCGACTTTTTCGACATGTTCTATATAGGCGAGGGTGAAACCAGATATAAAGAGCTTATGGATCTTTATAAGCGTTTTAAGAAGGAAGGGAAGTCAAGGGATGAGTTTTTATATGAGGCAGCTCATATTCCCGGCATGTACGTTCCCAAATTCTATACACCTTACTACAATGAGGACGGCACTTTAAAGGATTTTGTCCCTATGGACGAATCTTTGCCCAAAAAGATCGTAAAGGAGATAGTTCTCGATTTTGACAAAGCTCCCTATCCCACAAAACAGCTTGTTCCCTTTATGAGAGCCACACAGGAGCGTATGGTTCTTGAAATTCAAAGGGGATGTATCAGAGGCTGTCGTTTTTGCCAGGCAGGACAATTATATCGTCCCGTAAGAGAGAAAAACATTGAGACTTTAAAGAAGGAAGCCATTGAGCTTATGGAATACACGGGAGAAGAGGAGATTTCCTTAAGTTCCTTAAGTTCTTCCGATTATCAGGCACTGCCTGAACTTGTTGATTTCCTTATAACCGAATGTAAGGACAGAAAAGTAAATATTTCCTTGCCTTCACTTCGAATTGACGCTTTTTCTCTTGATGTAATGAGCAAGGTTCAGGACATAAAGAAGAGTTCCCTTACATTTGCTCCCGAGGCCGGAAGTCAGAGACTCAGAAATGTTATAAATAAGGGATTGACCGAGGAAGTCATTCTTGAAGGAGCCCGTATGGCCTTTAAGGGTGGATGGACAAGAGTAAAGCTTTACTTTATGCTCGGACAGCCCTTTGAGACAGACGAAGATATCGAGGGTATAGGTAAGCTGTCAAATGAGATTGCCAAGGTATTCTTTGAAACCGTTCCTAAGGAAGAGAGAGTAAACGGTAAGGTTCAGATTGTATCCAGTACAAGTTTCTTTGTTCCAAAGCCTTTCACAGCTTTTCAATGGGCCCCTATGTGCACAAAGGAAGAGTTTCTTGACAAGGCATATAAAACAAGAGTCGGTATAGCAAGCCAGCTTAACCAAAAGAGTATTAAGTACAACTGGCATGAGGCTGATGTTACGGTTCTTGAGGGAGTATTCGCAAGAGGCGACAGGAAACTTAGCAAAGCAATTCTTGCAGCATACAAAAAGGGCTGTATATTTGACGCTTGGTCTGAGTATTTCAGCTACGATACCTGGCTTGAGACCTTTAAAGAATGCGATATTGATATTGATTTCTATACAACCAGGAAAAGGGAGGACGACGAGCTGTTCCCCTGGGATTTCCTGGATTGCGGCGTAAACAAAGAGTTCCTTTTGAGAGAATGGCATAAAGCCGCAGAAGGCGTTGTAAGCCCCAACTGCAAAGTGCAGTGTCAGGGTTGCGGAGCCGCTAAATTCGGTGGAGGTATATGTTTTGAAGCTAAGAATAAAGTTCAGTAAAACCGGCGACATCAAATATACCGGCCACTTGGATTTGATGCGCTTTTTTCAGAAATTAAACAGGCGTGCAAAGCTTGATCTAAAGTATTCTCAGGGCTTTAATCCTCATCAGATTATGGCCTTTGCCCAGCCTTTAGGCGTTGGCGTAGAAAGCATAGGAGAGTACGTCGACATTGAAGTTAACAGCATGGATATGACCTCTGCAGAGACCGTGGAAAGGCTAAACAGCGTAAGTATTCCTGAATTAAAGATACTTCAGGTCAAAAAGCTTGATGATTCCGCCAAGAATGCCATGGCTTCTGTTCAGGGAGCGCGCTATAAAGTGAGCTTTAAAGAAGGCAAGGCGCCTTCCGTTGATGTTTCAGCCTTGATTGATGAATATATGGCGGAAGATGCCATTTTAATTACAAAAGAAGGTAAAGCGGGAGAGAGAGAAGTTGATATCAAACCCGGTATTTACGAGTTTAAGGCCGACAGTGACGGTTCATTTGAGTTATTTTTAAACGCTTCAAGTGCCGGCAACATTAAGCCTGTACAAGTTTTTGAATCTTTATTGGCAATGAATGGTGAGAAACTTAAAGACAATGCCCTTGCCACATTAAGGCTTGATACATATGAAGCTGATGATAAGGGTAATTTGGTTTCCATGGGAGACGTTGGAGAAGAGTTTTAATGAATGATGGCGGCAAGATTCTTGTTTTAAATCATAAATTGAATAATAAAGACAATCTTCTTGCAATTCTTGTTGCCGACAACAGGCTTAAAAGGGTTAAAGTATGCGAAGAAAGTGAGCTACTTAACATCTACAAGGGCAAGGTTACGTCCATATCCAAGCCTATCAATGCCTGTTTTGTTAACTACACCGATAATAAACAGTGCTTCTTAAGCCTTAACGAAAACAAAGACTTAAAAGTAGGAGACGAGATTACAATTCAGATAGAAAGAGAAGCAATGGGCTCAAAACTTCCTTCAGCCACATTGTTTTTCAGCATTTCCGGCAAATATCTTGTTCTTACCTTTGGAAAAATCGGCGTAAATTTCTCGGGTAAACTTTCCATGAAGCAAAAGCATGCCCTTAAAGAGCTTTTGGAGGACACAGCTGTTTTTACCGAAAGAGAAGACTGTGAATACGGAGTAATACTTCGTACCAACGCGGCAGAAGCATCAAAGGAAGAAATAATTGCCGAATATGAGAAAATCAAGAGCGAAATCGAGGAAATAATCCGTTATTCCGGAACCAGGACCTGTTATTCATTGCTTTACAAGGCAGAGAGCGATTATCACAGCTTCATAAAGAATACCTATGAAAATGAATATGATGAAATTGTTACAGACATAAAAGATATATATGATGATCTTTTATTACAGAATTTGCCCAAACCTGTGAGGCTGTATGATGATGAGAGATTAAGCCTGGCAAAGTTATATTCACTTGAATCCAAATTATCCGAGGCCATAGGAAGCAAAATCTGGCTTAAATCCGGCGGTTGGATTTCAATACAATCAACGACAGCTTTGACCGCAATAGACGTCAATTCGGGCAAATTTGAGGCCAAGAACAAGAATCAGGACGAGATGATAGCCAAAATCAACAGAGAAGCAGCCGATGAGGTGATGAATCAGCTGATTTTAAGAAATCTGTCCGGAATTATAGTGGTTGATTTCATTAATATGAAGGATAACGAGGAAATAAGGAGCTTCATATATTACCTTAAGGAGCTTGCAAAGAAAGATCCCGTTAAATGCGAAATAGTTGATATGACAAGGCTTGGACTTGTTGAGATTACCAGGAAAAAGATAAGTAAAACCCTTAGAGAACAATTTGGATATGAAACTGATTGATTTTAAGAAAGTAAAAGACGGTAAATTCATAAAGAATTACGAGTTAAAATACCTGAATAACGACGGAAAAGAGAAGATTTTCGAGATTATCAGCCACAATGACTACGAATCTGCCTCCGAAATCGGTCAGAAATCTAGCGGCGTATCCATTGTAGCCCTGGATGAATCTTTGCAGAAAATGCTGATTTTAAAAGAATTCAGAATGGGCGTAAACAAACAAATCTATAATCTTTGCGCAGGAAGAATGGAAAAAGGTGAAACTCCCGAAGAATGTATAAGAAGAGAACTCCTTGAGGAATCCGGACTGGAGCTTAAGAGAGTGGTGCGAATTCTTCCGCCTTCTTTTGCTGCAGTTGCACTTTCGGATATTAAGAATCAGATTGCGATTGTAGTTGTCAAAGGAACACCCACAGGTCAAAACGCATCCGCCAATGAATGGATCGTTCCCAATATGTATTCCAAGTCTGAAGCATTAAATCTTGTTGAAAATGAAGAATTCACATCGAGAGCGCAGCTTGCAACATACATGTTTGCCATGGGAGCTTTCGATAATTTGTGCTTGAAAGAGGCAGAAAAGTAGTGTATTATAGATTTATAAAATAGCGTTAAATCTCAATTTAACGCTAAAAAGTAGCGAGAAATGGGCTTTTGGAGACTACTCTCGACTATTTACTCTCTTTGAAAGGATTTATGATTATGGGCAGAGATTCGGAATTTAATCGTCAAAAAGATCGCTCCTATCGAATTAAGCTTGAAGAACTTAAAAAGTCTCTTCCAACTTATACTTATGAGTTTTTGGACTCACGCGTTCAAAGAAATCCAAACACGGCTGTGTCATATGCTTATGACCTGATTACTTTCCTTGGATATCTTAAAGAATTCTGCCCTCCTGCAAAGGATTACGATTTAAATGAAATTCCTGCGGATATTCTCGATAATTTATCCTTTCAGGACATAAATGAATACCAGAAATATTTAAGCGCTAAAGATGTCACGGTTATCGGCGATAAAGACCTTCAAAACGACATCTCCGGAATCGCCAGAAAAATGTCTGCCTTAAGGTCCTTTTATAAGTATCAATGTCAGCATGATTTCCTTACAAAAGATCCTACAGTAGGCGCCAATAAGCAAAGCCGCAAGGATGACGACCATGTAATCATCCGTTTAACTCCATCTGAGGTTGATACTTTTTTAACAACCATTAAAAATTGCGATGTGGGCTCTGACAGACAACAAAAAATACTCCAGAACACCAGATATCGCGATTATGCCATTTTAACCTTGCTTTTACGTACCGGAATCCGTGTTTCCGAGTGCGTCGGACTTGATTTATCGGACATAAATTTCAAGGAAATGTCCATGTGTGTTGTCCGTAAAGGTCATAAGGAACATATTCTTTATTTTGATGATGTTGTTGAGGAGGCTTTAATGGATTATATCCAGTTTGAGCGCCCTAAATACATTGAATCCGATAAAGAAAAGGCCCTTTTCCTATCAAACAGGAAAAAGCGCCTTGCAGTTCGTTCTATACAGGAAATGGTCGATAAATACGCCAAAGTAGCCGTTTCTAACAAGAAAATATCGCCTCATAAGATGCGTTCAACTTACGGCACTGCTCTTTATAACAAAACCGGTGATATAAGGCTTGTAGCCGACGTTTTGGGCCATTCTGACATAAATACAACAGCCAAGCACTATGCAGCATCCGAAGATGCACACAGACGCATGGCTGCTAAAATCGATCCATATTCAGCTGATTAATGCTTATTTAGCTTCAACTCTTCCACTGTTTTCTTAACCCTGCTCTTTTCGAGCCAGTACTTCTCCATAGGGTTCCTTAAATAGTGCTGAAGAGCATCTGCATCTTTAATAATGTCATTAAAAGGCACATTATCATCAACCATTTTGTCTGAATGATGATATATTCCCTCTGTAATGGTTTTGATTTCTTCCTCGGAAAAATCACCGGTTTCTTTTAAAAACGACTCGGCAATTTTAGCGGAAACATGAGCGTGATCATCGGTATCTTCCACGTAATATTTGGCAAAATCATGGAACATTCCCGCAATACAGGCCATTTCAGCGGTTTCCTCGTCAAATCCTCTGAATAAGGCCAAAAGCGACGCAGCCTGGCCTACACCATAAGAATGTACGTAGGCATTTCTTTTAAGTTCTTCATCCGGAAGGGTTTTATACTTGTCATCAATATAATCCCTTACCAGATCAAGCCTTGTAAGATATCTGAAATATGTCTGCTCATTGTTTTCATCTTCAGGATAATCAATCCCCATTGGAATCCTCCGTTTTCTCATCAGTGGTTTCTTCATCAGTGCCTGAATTCTCAATTTTGGATAAGACTTCGGCCTTTTTCTCGGCCAAAGCCTCTTTTAATTCCTCTGTTTTATGAGCAATTGAATTAAGAGCTTTATTCTTTTTCTTCTTAAGTCTGGCTTTCTTTGAGGGCATAGGATCCTCAATTTCACCGCTTATAACATTTCCGTTTTCATCCACATGAGGGATAAGTATCTTGTTTGAATCTATTTCACCTACGTTCATATATTGCCCGGTATCATCAGGCAAATCCTTGGCTGCCAATTTCTTGGTGACAATTCTTCTGATTGCGGAATAAATTACTGCCATCAAAGGAACGCCTACGAACATGCCGAATACATCCCATAACCCGCCAAAGAATATAATTGCAAAGATGATCCAGAAGCTTGATAAACCTGTAGATTCTCCAAGTATCAAAGGACCGATAACATTTCCGTCCAACTGCTGTAATATTAATACGAAAATTACGTAGTAAACGCAGTTCATAGGATTGGAAATATCAACGATAAGTATCAATATAGCTGTAGGAACCGCACCAATAATGGGACCAAAGAAAGGAATTATGTTGGTAACACCTATAATTACACTTACCAAAGCAGCGTAAGGAATTCCCATTATGGATGTTCCGATAAAACAAAGGACACCGATTATTGCGGAATCTATGATTTTACCAATGAAGAAATTAATAAATGTCTTATTGGCGTATCGTGTTTCTCTGAGTATTTTATTGGTTGTATCAATGCTGAAGAATGCATAGAGAATCTTCTTTGCCTGGGCTGCCAGAGTTTCTTTCGAAGCCAACAGATAAATGGAAATAATAAAACCAATAACAAAGTTCCATAACAGCTTAATAAATGAAAGAATGCTTAATGAAACCGATTTGATAAGCTGGCTTGCCTGAGGAATTATGGTTTGTGTAAGCCAATCTTCAAACTGTTTTGAATAAACCGCAACATTTTCTTCGATAAATTTAGCTGTTTCAGGATTATCTTCAAAGAGCTTATTAACCCATTTATATGCGTTATTCGTATAGACATCGAAATTGTTGACAATGCTCATGATACTGGGTATCAACTGAGACATAATCATTACGATCATTCCATAAAAGATTGCTATAAACAGTAAAGTTGTAAGAATGATACCGATAGCTCTTATGGGTTTCTTGCACTTTAAGGGATCTTTTTTAAATACCTTTCTGAATAAAGGATAAAGCCACTTCTTCTCAATGAAATTAAGTATTGGAGAAGCTATATAAGCCAATATAAAACCGTCAAAAATCGGTACAAGAATGCTGTAAAGAGTATTCATGTTTCCCTTGAATTTTTCACCGTGGAAAACAAGATACCATAGAAGAATTGCTCCGGCCAAAACGAAGAATGCCGTTAAGCCTTTAAGTAAATATTTCTTTTCAAATTTAAACTTCATATAAGCCCCGCCTGTAATTTTATGTTAACAATTTGATTATACTACTTTCGTTAGACATTTAAAAGGACATGTGATATTATCATCTCTATGAAAATACAGCAATTATACAGCATTGTAAGAAAAGCAATTGATGAATATGAAATGATAGATGAGGGAGATAAAATCGCCATAGGAATTTCCGGCGGCAAAGACTCTCTCACTCTTTTGTACGCTCTTGCGGGCATAAGAAAATTTTATCCAAAGAAATTCGATATCATCGCAATTACAATAGACCTGGGTTTCGGTAATCTGAATCTTGAAGAAATCAAGAAACTCTGCAATGAGCTTGAGGTTGAATATAAAATTGTCGAGACCGAAATTGCAGATATTGTTTTCAACCAGAGACAGGAATCAAGTCCCTGTTCTTTATGTGCCAAAATGAGAAAAGGCGCCTTAAATGACGCCATTAAAGAATGCGGATGCAATAAAGTAGCCTACGCCCACCACAAAGACGATGTGGTATCTACAATGATGATGTCATTGATTTATGAAGGACGGCTTCATACATTCCGTCCCATAACTTATCTTGACAGAACGGATATTACGGTAATCAGGCCCTTCATTTATATGGATGAAGCAGACGTAATTGGCTTTGTAAATAAATACAATGTTCCAGTAGTTAAAAGCCCCTGTCCTGTGGATGGAATCACCAAGCGTCAATATGTTTCCGATCTTATCGATTCCATAAACAAAGGAACCCCCGGTGTTAAAAACCGCATGTTCGCAGCCATAAGGGATTATCCTCTCGACGGATGGGCAAGAAAGCGAAACGGCAGACAGCCTCTATGATTTGTCCTTCTTGTTAGCAAAGGACTGTAAGGTCTGTAATAACAACGATATATTTATAGGTTTTGAAACGAAGGCGTTCATTCCTGCTTCTTTGGCTCTCAGCTTATCTTCATCGAAAGCATTGGCGGTCATGGCAATAATAGGAATGTCTGCCTTTTTTTCGTCCTCAAATTTTCTGATTTGCCTTGTTGCCTCATAACCATCAAGAATAGGCATCTGAATATCCATTAAAATGAAATCATAATGGTCGGAATCTGCTTTATTTAGCATATCAACGGCCACAGAACCGTCATCTGCTTCCTCAACAACAACTCCTTCATCCTCAAGAATATCTTTTGCAATCTCTCGGTTGAACTCATTATCCTCAACAAGGAGTACTCTTCTGCCCTCCAAATCAATCTCAACAGCAGTATCTTCCAATGATACAGGCTCAAAGCTGTAATCAGCCAGTCTTAATTTGATATCAACAAATACCTTTGTACCTTCTCCAAGTTTGGTTTCAAGCCTTATATCGCCGCCCATCAAATCAAGAAGCTGTTTGGTGATGGCCATGCCAAGTCCTGTTCCCTGAACGCCGGAAGTAGTAGAATTCTTTTCTCTGGTAAAAGCTTCGAAAATGTGCTTTACGTAATCTTCTGTCATACCGATACCATTGTCGATAACGGCAAAACTAAAGGCAGCGTAACCGACTTCACTGCAATTGACCTGCTTAATGTTGTAAATAACCTTTCCGCCGGGATTGGTGTACTTTACAGCATTGGAAAGAAGGTTAATAAATACCTGATTCATACGTAAAGGATCGGCCAAAACCTCTTCGTCTTTGATATTTTCAAAGTTAAGCTCCATGTCAATGGATTTATCCTTGGCCATTTCCTTAACCATGGTAACAATTTCGGTATTCTGCTTTTTGATGTTGTACCTTGTTTCAGTAAGAACGACCTTTCCTGACTCAATTCTTGCCATATCAAGAACATCGTTTATAAGGTCAAGAAGATGCTTGCTGGAAACAGAAATCTTCTCAAGGCATTCGGATACCTTGGTGGAATCATTCATATTCTTCATGGCAATATTGGTAAAGCCCTGAATAGCATTCATAGGCGTTCTGATATCATGGCTCATATTAAATAAGAAGCTGCTCTTTGCCGCATTTGCATGCTCAGCATTGGATCTTGCCTCCTCGAGGATTGCCTGTCTCTCTTCCAGGGCTTTCTTCTGATCTTCTGCTCTTAAGCTAGAATCAAGCATTTCGGCACGGGCAGAGTCGATGCCCATGAAGGAAGCTACTATTTCAGTTGCAACTCCTTCTTTACGCTCTACGACCTGAACGATGGCTCTTCGCCAGGAGTTGATTACACTTGGCATTCTGAAAATGAACTCTCTTCGATCGTCATTTTCCAGGTATTTTTGCATGTTCTGAGGTGAGGAAAGGTTAACCCAAACATCGAAATACTCGGATCTTAACTGATAGGAATACAAGCGCATGGCCTTACTGTAATCGCCGCTTGCAAGGCTGTCGGCATCAAAATTATCCGATGCTTTGATGGTTCTGAAGGTGTTATGCTCCAAATCCACCATAAACAGCGCGTCATATTCTTCCATCATCTTCTCTGTAATGTATTTATTACAGATTTCATCATCTCTGTCCGCAAAAGCTAAAGCCAAACCGGTGGGATATTCATTCTCGTCATCGATTTTGACAATTTTTAATTCGTTATATCGAAGGTCTCCGTTTTCATCAACAACACGATATACAAATGATATGGATTTCTTCTCACTTAACTGTTCAAGAACATTTGGTAAAGCAATTTTATCGGCAAATTCTTCTCTGTCGTCTTCACAGATAAAGTTGTTCATAAATGTACGAAGAATATCGGTATATCTGGTTGTTCTTGCAAGCTGGTTACCGATAGTGTCTTTATATTTGGGCGAAAGCTGATAAGAACTGATATCTCCGGTCTCAGGATCCAAATATAATACCGATGAATACTCACTGGCAAGAATATTGATAATATTGCTGTTCTGCAACATATCCTTCTGTAATTCAATTTCCTGCCTTGTCTCAAGATCGATATTTCTTGTACCAAAAATAAGACCGTTAGGATTTTCCTTATCGGTAACGAATTTTAACTCATAGAAAACCTTCTCACCTTTAATCTCAAATACAGTATGGACAATATATGAGTCCATATCATTGAGCTTTTCAAGGATTACGGATCTGGTTGTATCATGGGCAAATCTGTCCCTCTCTTCGAGCACAACAATTTTGTTTAAGAAGAAGGTTATTTTCTCCCTGAATTTTGAGTTTCTTCTCTGTTTTCCGATTATTTCTCTAAAGAGGGGGCTGATATAATATATAGTCTCTTCATCGGTAACCATATCAACGTAGCTTACGCTTTCAAAGTCTCTGGACATTCCAAGAAGTGCGGAATCTCTGAGCCTTTGCTTATCAATATTGGCATGTTCAGTTGTTATATCATGTAATACAAAAACGGCATTTACATCCTTGTGGGCATTTTCTCTGGATGTAAAAATCATCATCTTAATCCACTTTTTGGTTCCGTCAAACATATAACTTCTAAATTGAAGTTCATGCATACGGTTTCCTTCGTTATCTGAACGAATAAGATTAAGCCGGTTAAAATCCCTTATAAAACTTTCTCTGTCAGTAAGGATTTTGTTGGAAAGCAGATACTCTGTATAATCCGTAAAACGCATGGGATTAGGCAGGTTGATTCGATCGGTTACATTGACATACTCTCCGGCTATTCTTTCGATAATGTCGGAGGTAATAATATCCTTGGTAAGATTTGCCTCAAAATATGCCACAGCATTTTCATTGATGGAATCCTTATAAATCTGAATCTGCTTAAACTTGTATTCCAATTCGGATGAATGTGAAGCAGATTTAATGACAAGGTAAATAATTCCTGTAAGACCAAGAATCATTGAAACAAAGAAGCCATAAAATACCGTAGCTCCTTTGCCGCTTCCAAGGAGTGATGAATAATGCAATCTGTCCGGAATCCATTTATCTTCCAGTTTGGCAATGCTGTTTTCCTTGAATAACTCTTCAAGCTCGGAATCAAGAGCAAGTCTAAGCTTGTCATTTCCGTTCGCTACACCGATACAAACTCTGTCGCTTTCAACCTCCAATAATGAAGTAAATTTAAAGAGATTATCATTAACAATTATAAAATGACCGGTGTTCTTACGAAGCAAAGCATAATCAATTTCACCATTCTTGAGTGCATTAAACAAGGTGGAATTAGAGCTATACACCTTAGTCCTGGGAGATAAATCAAAATCAGAAGTAAAATTACATTGACATCCATTAACAATACCAAAAATGCCCTTTTTGAAGTCAATTTCAGTATCCTTTATGTTCCTGTCACCAAAAATGGAGAAAGGATTATTATATACGGAAATTGTGGTTAGAATATCATCACTGGAACGGATTGTAGTCTTATCTGAATAAGACATTATAAGATCGGCGTCGCCATTTTTAATGGTCTGTATTGCTTCAGACCACTCCATGGGAATTATTTCCACATTCATATACAGTCTGTTTCCCAGGCGGTTAGCCAAATCAACATCAAGACCTACGAATTCATCTTTTGTATCAAAATAAGAATAAGGAGCGTTGTCCTTATCCATAACAACTTTTAAAGTTTGAGTGTAAGAATTGTCGGAAGGAAGTCTTTCCGGTTGAACATTGATAATCGGTCTAGATTCCGTATAAAGATACGTAATCATCCAGATTACAGCTATTAGAATATATGAAATTAGAATTGTAAGCAGTATTGTTCTTCTTTTGGAATTCACTGCAGGATACACCTCTTAACCGGAATTAAATACCGTCAAATTTGCCTATACAATTCCGCTATTTTCTATATATTATCATATTTCAAGGCAATTTAACAAGTATAATCCTGTATCCTGACTGAAAAATCAAAACAATTATTATAAATTAAAATCGTAAGAATAATAAGGCACAATGAGATTCTGACCCGAATATATATCATCTTCTTCTGAAAGGTGATTAATTGATCTGACCTCATTAATATAATCTTCAATCGAACCCTTTGAAGTCTCGGAGTATTCGCATGCGATTGAATATAAAGAAGCACCATATTCAATTGTAATACTCTTATAGTACTTATTAAGAGTTTTGGTATTGTCCTTGGCCTTTGAAGAAAAAGCAAAAGCCAATACCACAAACAATATGATAAGAATTGTCGCACCTATAAGCATTGCCACTCTTCTTCTTAATTGAATTACTCTTTGTCTTCTGGTCATATCTACACCCCCGTGTATCCTGAAACAAGTATAATCAAAAATATGTTCGGAACCTTTGTTCGATTTAATAATACAGAACATAGGTTTGTATGTCAATAGCTTTTCGTAAATTTTTCGAACAAATTTTTGGAATATATGTTTGCTTTTTTATAATCCTATGCTATAATCAACATGTAATTACAAACCATGAAACCTAGGGAGGGTCTTTATGAGTGCTGGAAATATAACCCCTAAACAGAGGGAAATATTGGAATATATCAAAGAGGAGATTCTTAAGAGAGGCTATCCGCCTACAGTAAGAGACATTTGTGATGCAGTAGGACTAAAGTCCACATCTTCTGTTCACTCCCATTTGGAGTCATTGGAGAAGAAAGGTGCCATCAGGCGAGATCCTGCTAAGCCCAGAGCAATTGAAATATGTGATGAATCATTCCAGTTGGTTCGTACCGAGGTGGTAAGTCTTCCCGTTGTGGGACAGGTTGCTGCAGGCCAGCCCATTCTGGCTCAGCAGAATATCGACACTTACTTCCCTCTTCCTGCTGAATATGTTCCCGGAGGAGAATCCTTCATTCTTAAAGTTAAGGGTGATTCAATGATTAATGTGGGAATATTTAACGGGGACTACATTTTCGTAAATGTCTGCAACTCAGCCAAGAACGGCGATATAATTGTTGCCCTTGTTGATGATTCAGCCACTGTTAAGACCTTCTATAAAGAAAGTGACCATATAAGACTTCAACCCGAGAACGACACAATGGAACCCATCATTGTGAAGAACTGTCAAATACTCGGTAAGGTATATGGTGTTTTCAGAACTTTCAGGTAAATAATTAAGGCGCTTTCAATTCGAAAGCGCCTTTTCTTTAACTAACTGTTAAATCTTACATTCATATATGCAATAATCTCATCTACGCATCGCTCAAATCCCAATTTAGAGCTGTCCAGACACAAATCATAATTCCTTGCATCTGTCCATTCTCTGCCTGTGTGATACTTATAGTAATCGGCACGGCCTTTATCGGTTTTTGCAATGTACTTTTCCAAATCGGCCTCAGACATGCTGTGCTTTTCCGCAGCCTTCTTCATACAGAAGTCCTTAGGTGCATGTACGAAAACCGAAAGAACATTATCGCAGTCTCTTAACACATAATCCGCACATCTTCCGATGATAACGCAGCTGCTTTCGCTTGCCAGTTCCTTTATGATCTTAGCCTGGTAATTAAACAGATTATCTGCAGAAGTGAAATCATCAGAGTCAGGTGTAATCAGCTCACCATTATAAGGTTTAACCCTGGAAATGGCTCTGAAAAGAGCATTATTCTTAATCTTCTCATCTGCCTTCATGAAAAGATCTGCGTTAATTCCACTCTCTTCACTTGCCAGATAAATAAGATCCTTGTCGTAGTATTCAATTCCAAGTTTGGCTGCAAGCATTTCACCTATTGTTTTTCCGCCTGAACCGTACTGTCTTGCAATGGTTATTACAACGTGTTTGTCCATAGGTTATTCTCCCAGATAAGCTTTTTTGATTGAATCGTTATTAAGCAAGTCCTTAGCATCTCCATCAAGAACAATTCTTCCTGTTTCAAGAACGTAGGCTCTGTCAGCAATTGAAAGAGCTTTCTTGGCGTTCTGTTCAACCAGCAAAACCGTTGTGCCGGAGTTACTTACCTCTTTAATTATATCAAAAATCTCATTTACAAAAATAGGTGAAAGACCCATTGAAGGTTCATCCATTATTATAAGTGAAGGATGTGACATTAAAGCACGACCCATGGCAAGCATTTGCTGTTCACCGCCTGATAAGGTTCCTGCCATCTGATTCTTTCTCTCTTCAAGTCTGGGGAATCTTTCATATACATTTTGAAGGGTCTCTTCAATTTCTATCTTGTCTTTTCTGGTGTAAGCGCCAAGCTTAAGGTTCTGAAGGACAGAAAGCTCAGCAAACACTCTTCTGCCTTCGGGAACATGAGCCATTCCCATGCTGACAATCTTGTGTGCCGGACAATTCTCAATCCGATTGCCTTCAAACGTAATTGTTCCGGATTTCGGAGCGATAAGCCCCGATATAGTATGCAAAATCGTTGTTTTACCGGCGCCGTTGGAACCGATAAGAGCAATGATTTCACCCTTATTAACATCAAACGATATTCCTTTAATTGCGTGGATCATTCCGTAATATACGTTCAGATCCCTTACTTCCAACATAGCCATATTATTCGTCTCCAAGATATGCCTTAATTACTTCGGGATTATTCAGAACCTCAGAAGTCTTGCCTTTTGTAAGAATTCTTCCGAAATTCAAAACCGTAAGTTCTTCACAAATTCCAGATACAAGCTTCATGTCATGCTCAATCAAAAGAATTGTCATGTCAAACTTGTCACGTATAAACCTTATGGTTTCCATTAATTCAAGGGTTTCATTGGGATTCATTCCGGCTGCGGGTTCATCAAGAAGAAGAATCTTTGGTTCCGTTGCCAGGGCTCTTGCAATCTCAAGCTTACGCTGTTTACCGTAAGGTAAATTTGAAGCCAGAATATCAGCCTTTTCATCCAGGTCAAAAACCTTCAAAAGCTCCATTGCTCTCTCATTCATGGCTTTCTCGCATTTTCTGAACTTAGGAGTCCTGAATATGCCGTCGAAAGTTGAATATACATAATGGTTATGTAGAGCTGCCTTAACATTATCAAGAACCGATAAATCCTTAAATAAGCGAATGTTCTGGAAAGTTCTTGCAATACCTGCCTTATTGAGATCAATGGTCTTCTTGGCCGTAATATCAATCCCATTTAAGGTTACAATGCCTTCTGTCGGCTTATAAACACCGGTAAGAAGGTTAAATACGGTTGTTTTACCGGCTCCGTTAGGACCGATAAGGCCATATAACTGTCCTTTTTCAATTGAAATATTAAACTCATCAACTGCCCTTAAACCGCCAAAGGAGATAGATAAGTTTTTTGCCTCAAGTAATGCCATGATTACATCTCCTCCTTCCCGGTTTTCTTGGAAAGCCAGTTCTTAATAGAATACTTCTCTCTGAAGGCCAAAGCTCCGGGCGCCCAGTTAAAGAGCATAATAGCAATAAGAACAATGGCGTAGATAAGCATTCTGTATGCATTTAGACCTCTTAACAATTCGGGAAGAAGTGTCAGGAGAACCGCAGCAATAATAGAACCTCTTATATTTCCGATACCACCCAAAACTACGAATACCAAGAACATAATGGACATGTTGTATCCGAAGTTCTTACTGGTGGCCTGAAGGTTGTTTAAGTTATGAGAATATAACACTCCTGCAGCACCGGCCAAAACAGAGGAAACAGTAAATGCAAGAAGTTTGTATTTTGTTATGTTGATTCCGATGGATTCTGCGGCAATACGATTATCCCTGATTGCCATTATTGCTCTTCCGTCTCTGCTGTTAATAAGATTAAGAACAATAAACAGTGTAATCATTACAAGAATAAAACCGATAAGGAACGAAGAATCTTTGGGAGTACCTGTAATACCCTGAGCTCCGTTTATAAGGGTTTCCCCGCCTGCTTCAAGGTTTAAATCCATTTCGCTGGTCATGCTGAAATGAAAGCCCTTGGAATCTCTACCAATATAAATTACATTGATTATATTCTTTATAATCTCGCCAAAAGCAAGAGTAACTATAGCCAAATAGTCACCTTTAAGTCTCAAAACAGGGATACCGATCAATACGCCGATGATGCCCGCTAAAACAGATCCGATAATAAGAGCAAGCAGGAATCTTAATCCGTCCGGCATAGTCCCCACAACGCATTTTGAGAACAATGCGCTGCTGAAGGCACCTACGCACATGAACCCTGCGTGTCCAAGGCTCAATTCTCCCGATATACCAACAACCAGATTCAATGAAACGGCAAGAATAATATATGCGCAAAGAGGTACCAAAAGTCCCGTAAACAGACTTGAAAGGTTTCCTGTTCCCTTAATTATGGAAATAACCACAAAGGCGATAATCACAATACCGTATGTGATGAGATTGTTTTTGAAAATTTTATTAGTCAGCAATTTCTTCATCACACTTTCTCCTGAATGTTCTTTCCAAGTATTCCTGTGGGTTTAACCAGCAAGACAATAATCAATACGGCAAAAACGATAGCATCTGCCATCTGTGATGATATATATGCCTTACCGAAAACTTCAATAATTCCAAGCAAAACTCCGCCAATCATGGCTCCGGGAATGGAACCTATGCCTCCGAATACGGCAGCAACGAAAGCCTTGATACCGGGCATTGCGCCTGTATAAGGATTTAATGTGGGATAAGCAGAGCAAAGAAGCACACCTGCTATTGCTGCCAAGGCAGAACCGATAGCAAAGGTAAGTGCAATTGTTGCATTTACATTAATACCCATCAAGGATGCAGCTCCCTTATCTTCGGAAACGGCTCGCATGGCATGTCCCATTTTTGTTTTATTTACAAACAAAGTTAGACCGACCATTACAATGATTCCTGCAATAATGGTAACAATTGTTTCACCGCTTATAGTCAGTTCGCCATTGCTGCCGAAGGTGATTGGAGAAATATTTATAACTGATGTAAAGGATATTGTGTTGGCGCCGAAAACCAATAATGCTATATTCTGCAAAAGATAGCTGACGCCGATTGCCGTAATAAGCACCGCCAAAGGAGATGCTGCTCCACGGAGAGGCTTATATGCCACTCTTTCGATAGTCAAGCCCAGTGCAGTACAAACAACTATACTTGTAAGCACGCCAAAAATAGGCGACAATCCCAAACTGGTTGACATTATAAATACCGAGTAAGCGCCAACCATAATTACGTCACCGTGTGCAAAGTTAAGCATTTTGGCAATTCCGTAAACCATTGTGTATCCGAGAGCTATTATGGCATACACACTTCCGAGACTTATTCCCTTGATTAAGTAGGATAAAAAGCTCATAAAAAATCTCCTTAAACATTTTTACAACAATACTATAATAACACATAAGTCAGGCCTGCGACACCACGCAAACCTGACTTAATAATGCAATATTGAAAGCTAAATGTTATTCGAAAAGAACGTAAGCGCCGTTCTTGATGATAACTGCCTTGGGATCACGGTTTGACTCTCCGCTTGCGTCCCATGAAAGCTCACCTGTAACACCGGTAATCTTAACCTGTGTAATAGCTGCTACAAGCTTATCGCAAAGTTCGCTTGCGCTCATTGTAGGCTCACATCCGCCCTTTTCAAGTGCTTCCTTAACAGCATATACAGCATCGTAGCCGTCTGCAGCAAACTGCATAGGAACTTCACCGTATTTCTCTTTATATGCATTTACAAAGTGAACAGTTGCCTCATCTGTTGAGTCAGCAGCGAAAGGTGTCAAAAGCATAACATCCTCAGCAAGTGATGTATCGAAGTTTGTAACACCAAGGATACCGTCCATACCGTCTACACCGAAGAAGATAGGATCATATCCCATCTGATTTGCCTGTGTAAGGATTAATGAAGCCTCTGAATAGTAAATGGGAAGGAATACAAGCTCTGCTCCTTCATCAGAAGCCTTCTGAAGCTGTACAGAGAAGTCAGACTTTGAATCTGAGGTAAAAGCTTCTGCTGCTACGATATCGAAGCCCTGATTTGCTGCTTCAGCTGCGAAACTTGCATAGATACCTGATGAATAGCTTGAAGAGCTGTCGTAGATAACAGCAACCTTCTTTGCAAGATCCTTGTTGCCGATGTACTCAGCTGACTTCTTACCCTGTGAAGGGTCTGCGAAACATACCTGGAATGCATTGGGGTTCTCGATACACTTAGGGTCAGAACCTGAAGGTGTAATCTGGAACATATTGTCTTCATAGGTGTTTGCAGCAACTGCGATACATGCACCACTGGTAACTGTACCGATAAATACCTGCATACCCCAGTCCTTAAGTGTGTTGTATCCGTTTACGGCTTTCTCAGCATCACACTCGTCATCCTGGAAATTGAGTTCAAACTTAGCGCCGTTTACTCCGCCTGCCTCGTTGATCTCATTGATTGCGATTTCCATACCGTTCTTTACAGCGATTCCGTATAAAGCAGCATCGCCGCTGATAGGTCCTGTTGCACCAATCTTGTAAGTTGCCTCGCCTGAAGCAGTGCCTGCGGATGAACCACAACCCGCTACCATAACAGCAACCATTGTCAGTGCCATTAATAAGCTAACTAATTTTTTCATAATATTTATCCTCCATATGATTCAAAATTAACATATATTTTACTAGTTTAATGTCATAAAGTCAAACAGAAATAGTATTAAAGTTATACTTTGTTGGTATCGAAGATGTATATTATATAAAAAAGGTGGGGCTTAAGCCAGCTCCACCTTTTTACCGTCACTCCATATTCTTTCCAAATCATACATTGCTCTGGTTTCAGAATCAAAAATATGAATTACAAAATCCTTATAATCCATCAGAATCCAGCCTGCGTTGTTATAGCCTTCAACGACACCGCCTCTCAAGCCCATCTTTGCAAGCTTCTCTTCTGTTTCATCACACATTGCCTTAACCTGGTTATAATTATCACCGTTTGCAATGATAAAGTAATCGGCAATGGTTGAAACTTCGGAAATATCTATAACGGTTATCTTCTCTCCTTTTTTATCAGAAAGAGCATTAACCGCACACTTAACATATTCAATTGTTTCCATTCAAATCCTCCGCTTCTTTCTTATAATAATTATATGTAATCTCTGTCTTCTCGTCTATTTCGGAATCAGTGCTTTCAAGATATCTTAATATGTTTTCCAAAATGAAAAGCAATGCTTTATCCAAATCGGAAAAAGCCAGTTTTCTCGATTCCTCGAGGCAAGGAATGGCTTTCCTGTTAGGCTCGATATAATCGGCAACAAATACAATCTTTTCCAAAAGACTCATGGATGGTCTTCCGGTAGTATGATTTAGAATAGCATTTAAAATATCATTATCTTTAATATCGTATTTTGAAGCCGCTATAAAACTGCCAACTTTGGAATGCAGCAAAAATGGATTCTTTTTCTCAAATTCCGTTACAGTAATATTGTATTTCTTACAGAAATCCAAAAGCTCTTCATTACTCATGCCTTTGGCGCAATCATGTAAAAGACCTGCTATCTCAGCTTTCTTGATATCTGCGCCATATATGGAGGCCAGGTTCATTGCGGTATATGCAACTCCAAGAGTATGCTCATACCTTTTTCTGTCCAACACCTTTTCAAGCTTATTTCTTATCTTTCTTGGTTCCAATGACTTTGGCATCTACAAATATAACCCCTTTTCCTTTATATAATCTTCCATCTCAGGAGAAACAAGTTCGTGGATATTTTCGTTTTTGACTATCCTGTCTCTTATTTCAGTGGAAGATATATCAATAAAAGGTATATCAATTATACGAATATCACATTCATATCTGCTTTTAAGCTCTTCTATCTTTAAAGACAAATCGTCATTGTCATATTCGAATCTTCTTGCTATCAGTAAAGTACAATTGGAAAAAATCAACCCCGGTTCTTTCCATTTTTCAATGCTAAACAAAGTGTCGGCACCGGCAATAAAATAATACTCAGCCTTCTCTCTTTTATGTAATTCAAGAAGAGTTTCGTATGTATAAGAGTTTCCGCCTCTGTCAATTTCAATGGTGTCCATTCTGAAATAGGGATAGTCTTTAATTGCAATTTCCGTAAGTTCTTTGCGAACATCAGAATCAAGAATATCCATATTTCTTTTCATATATGAAATGCCGGAAGGGATAAACAAAACTTCGTCAAGATCAAACTGCTTGTAAGCAGCAAGCGCAATCTTAACATGCCCTAAATGAATCGGGCTGAATGTTCCGCCCAAAATGCCGATTTTCTTCATTTCTCACCTTATGGTAACTCAATCTTTTTGTTGTCTTTATTTTCCTTATAAAGGACGATTTTTCTTCCGATAACCTGAACAACAGTAGAATGAGTGCGTTCAGCAAGAATATAAGATATATCCTTGGGTTCATCCGCACAGTTTTTAAGAACACTGATTTTGATAAGTTCTTTTGTATTAAATGCCTCATTAATAGCATCTGTCACTTCAGGAGAAAGTGAACTTTTACCAATCTGAAATACAGGTTCCAAAACAGATGCAAGGCTCTTTAAATATGCTCTTTGTTTACTGGTTAAATCCATCATACACCTCTTATTTGTAATAATCAAAGGAGTGACCGTACATCCTTACGGTGTCTCCCTCCTCTATGCCAAGCTTCTCAAGTTCCGCAAGAATACCGGTTTCTTTAAGGAATTTCTGGAAAAATGCAAATCCCTTCTCACTTTCAAGATTGGTATAACCAAGCATCTTTTCAATCTTGGGTCCTTCAATAACATACTCATCTTCATCAGAGTCATATGTGACTGTGTAAGGATCGTCATTAAGAAGAAGTTCCTCTTCGGGGAAGTATTCCTGTTCAAATACTACTGTCTCTCTGGGCATGGTAGAAAGAAGCTTATCTACCGCATATAGAAGTTCTTTTACACCGCTTCCGGTTGCAGCGGAAATAGGATATACTTCTATACCATCCTTTTCGAATTCTTTGCGAAGTTTGGCTGTTATTTCATCAGCCTCTTCCTTGGGCATTAAATCAAGCTTGTTTGCCGCAATAATCTGAGGTCTTGATGCAATTTCAAGAGAATAAGCATAAAGTTCACTGTTAATGGCTTTAATGTCTTCTATTGGATCTCTTCCTTCAGAACCCGCAGCATCAACAAGATGAACAAGTACTCTGGTTCTTTCTATATGTCTTAAGAACTCGTGACCAAGTCCAACACCTTCACTGGCTCCTTCAATAAGTCCGGGAATATCTGCCATAACAAATCCATGGCTTCCGTCAAGATCAACGACACCCAGATTGGGGTTAAGGGTTGTGAAGTGATAATTTGCGATTTTGGGCTTGGCATTACTAACTCTTGAAAGCAATGTGGATTTACCTACATTGGGAAAACCAACCAAACCTACATCTGCAATACATTTAAGCTCAAGTAACAAATTCAATTCTCTTGAAGGCTGACCGGGTTGAGCATACTTAGGGGCCTGCATGGTTGATGTAGCGTAATGCTGGTTACCGTTGCCTCCTCTTCCGCCTTTAAGGATTGTATATTCACGGCAGTCACCGCTCATATCGACAATGACTTTGCCTGTATTTTCTTCTTTAATTACGGTTCCCTGAGGCACTTTAATATAAATATCATTACCATTTTTGCCTCGGCAGTTCTTCTTACCGCCTTCCTCACCGTTTCCTGCAGCATATTTTCTGATATGCCTAAAATCAACCAGGGTATTTAAGCCCTCGTCGACCACAAAAATAACGCTTCCGCCGTTTCCGCCGTCACCACCGTCGGGACCGCCGTCAGGCACATATTTTTCTCTTCTGAAGCTGACATGGCCATCTCCGCCCTTGCCGCTCTTAACAATAATCTTAGCTCTGTCCGCAAACATGATTTTCACCTCAAAAAAGGCTCCAAACCAACGTTTGAAGCCTTTTCATACAAACAAATTACTTTTCCTCTACGGGATAAACGCTTGCCTGTTTCTTGTCTCTTCCCTTTCTCTCGAAGCGAAGAATACCGTCAACTGTTGCAAACAATGTATCGTCACCGCCGATTCCAACATTGATACCGGGATGAATCTTTGTTCCGCGCTGTCTGTATAAAATGTTGCCGGCTTTAACGAACTGTCCGTCTGCTCTCTTGGCGCCAAGTCTCTTGGACTCGGAATCTCTACCGTTCTTGGTAGAACCTACACCTTTCTTATGAGCAAAGAACTGAAGGTTCATATTCAACATGAGTCTTACACCTCCTCAAATCTAAGTCTACAAAATCGAGTTCCGTACTCGGATTCAATACTGTCAATTCCAAGTACCATGGCATCCACAAGGACTTTCTCGGATTCATTGGGAACATCGCTGAATTTGCATTCAATGACACCCTTCTTTTCATCAGAGTCAACTTTCATTCCGATGTCGGTTAGTTTTTCAAGTGCATTAATCGTATTGATAACCAATACAGATACAGATGCACAAACCAGATCCTTTTCAGAATTTATAGCCTGGGCGAACCCGGCGTGACCTGAAACCGAAAAGTCTGAATAATTGCCATTCTTGTCTTTTCTTATGATTACTTCAATCATAAATTACTCCGAATTAAGCGTTGATCTTATCAATCTTAACCTGAGTGTAGCACTGTCTGTGGCCGTTCTTCTTGTGGTAACCGGTTTTTCTCTTATACTTGTAAACGATAACCTTCTTACCTCTGCCCTGCTCCATAACAGTTGCGCTAACGCTTGCTTTAGAAACGTCCTCACCAACTTTTAAAGCAGCATCGCTTACAGCGATGACAGTGTCAAAAGTAACTGTTTCACCGGGTTCAGCTGCTAACTTCTCAACTTTGATAACATCACCCTCTGAAACTTTGTACTGCTTTCCACCTGTTGCAATAATTGCGTACATTATAAGGCACCTCCTTATTTATTTACTCGCTGGTTACGGTGGCTTACGCTCTTCATGAAGCTTTCGCTTCTCCCTGGTGTCCCGGGAAAACCCCACCATGCGGCATACTCATGTATAATAGCATTCTCGTCAATGCTTGTCAACATTTTTTATTCTCAAAATCATTGACATACTGACAAATCAAATCTACCGTACCATCAACGCCCAAGGTGGAACTGTTGATACACAAATCGTATGTATCTGCTCTTCCCCATTTCTTTGAAGAATAATAATTGTAATAGCTCTGACGCTGCTTGTCTTTCTTAACCATCATATCCCTTGCTTTACCTTCATTAAGCTCAGGGAATCTGTTCATGATTGTTTTAATCTTTGTCTCTTCATTTCCGAAGATGAAAATGTTCAAAGTATCCGTTCTGTCCTGCAAAGCGTAATCAGCACAACGACCTACGATAACACAGGGGCCTGCGTCAGCCAAATCCTTAATGGCGTTAAACTGAGCAAGGAACACTTTCTGAGAAATAGGCATATCAATATAAGTTGAATTGTTATAACCGAATGAATAAGTATCCATTACAAGGTTATAAAGGAAAGAACTTGTGGGCCTTTCATCATGATTCTCAATCATCTCTTCGCAGAAACCGCTGTTTTTTGCAGTAGCTGTGATAATTTCCTTGTCATAGCAGGGAATTCCAAGCTTCTCCGCAACCTTTTTGCCGATTTCATGGCCGGAAGATCCAAATTGACGTCCTATAGTTATTCTTGTATTCATAGGCTTTCCTCCCCATGGATTGATAATTTAATTATATACCAATCACCTTAATATTGTAAGCAATTTTGTGAAATAATCGGGCAATGGAGCGTCTGTTTCAACGTATTCTCCCGTAACCGGATGTACAAAACCAAGAATCTTTGCATGCAATGTTTGCCCTTCAGTTTTATATTCCCATTTTCTGGAGGAATAAACCTCATCCCCCAAAAGCGGATGGTTTATGGATGCCATATGAACCCTTATCTGATGAGTCCTTCCGGTTTCAAGCTTACATTCCACATATGTATAATCTTTAAATCTCTGCAACACCTTATAATGTGTAATTGCTTCTTTCCCATCAGCCACAGGGGTGGCCATCTTTTTCCTGTCTTTGGGGTTCCTTCCTATTGGAGAATTGATGGTACCCTCATCATCCTTTATAACACCTGCACAAATAGCATGATATACTCTGTTAATACTGTGGTTTTTAAGCTGCTCTGCAATAGATATATGAGCGTTATCATTTTTACAGGCAATAATACTTCCCGTTGTATCCTTGTCAATTCTGTGAACTATACCGGGACGCATTATACCGTTAATCCCCGAAAGGGAGTCCTTACAATGATACATTAAAGCATTTACCAGAGTGCCCGAATAATGACCGGCCGCAGGATGAACCACCATTCCTTTTGGCTTGTTAACAACTATTACATCTTCGTCTTCGTATAAAATATCTAAGGGAATATCCTCGGGCTCGATATTTGGAACCATCAAATCCGGGACAGTCATTTCTATATCCATTCCCTGGGAAACCTTCTGGCTGGCCTTAACGACCTTGCCTGAGGCTGTAACATTTCCCATGGAAATAATCTTTTGGATAAAAGAACGTGAAAAGGGATCGTAAAGTTCAGCAATAACTTTATCGATTCTCTCTCCTTCAAATTCTTCTGTTACCTTAAATCCAACGACTTTATCCATTATTTAATCTCTCTGAAATAAGCCTTCTTGAAATTCATAAATACCAAATCAATCTCTTTATAATAGAAAACCAAAAGAATCAAAATAACCAGACATCCTATGGTTATATATAGATCAGACAAGTTAAAAACAGGAAAATCTACATTGATGAAATAAATATAATCCACCGCATGTTTATATTTAGCCCTGTCTATGAAATTACCTGCGGAGCCGGCAAGAATAAATGAAAGCATAAAGTTGGCGATTGTATATTTCTTGCCGTCAGGAAGCCTTATCAGGATTATGAATACAGGGAAAAACAAGATCAAACAGATGAACATTATAAACAACTGCTGATTATTTAAAAATCCGAAAAGTCCTCCCGAATTCTCCTTATAAGTCAGCTGAAGCACGTTCTCAATAATAATATAGCTTCCCTTGCCCTTAAGATTTTCTATAACAAATTTCTCCACAAAAAAGTCAGCCAAATAAAGACCTGCAATAATAAAAAGGTCAACTGTAAGCAATATTTTCTTGCGAAGGCTGTATTTGTTCTTATTCACGACTGTCCTCTTCGGTGAAATTGATTTCGTTAAGTGCAGCAAGAATCTCGTCATCAGTTACGGTGGCATCAATAAAGGCCTTGCCAATTTTCTTAAGCAGAATAAATCTTATCTGACCATCCGCCATTTTCTTGTCTGACTTGGTCAGTTCAAGGACTCTGTTAACGTCCAGATTATCAACTGAAATAGGCAAATAGAAAGGAACGAACATATCTCTTATCTCGTAATACTCCTCCATTGAAAGATAAGATTTCTTCCAGGATATATACGCCGCGCAAACTATTCCTAATGCAACGCATTCTCCATGTAAAAGAGTGTAATCTGAATACACCTCAAGAGCATGTCCTATTGTATGTCCAAGGCTTAATACCATTCTTTCGGCATTATCTGAAGGGTCTTTCTCAACATAAAACTTCTTAATGTTAAGCGCTTTAATAAGCATATCCATTATAATGGCCGAATCCTTCTCGCAGATCTCATACATGTTCTCAATAAGCCACTCATACATATTACCATCACGGATTATTGCTGTTTTCATAACTTCAGCGAATCCCTGGAAGTATTCTCTGTTATCAAGAGTGGAAAGCACCGAAGTATTAATGTAAACAAGGACGGGCATTTTAAAAGCGCCGATAATATTCTTTGAGTTTCCGAAATCTATTCCTGTTTTACCGCCCATGTTGGAGTCAGCCTGCGCAAGCAAAGTTGTTGGAATTTGAATATAATCAATGCCTCTCATAAATATAGCTGCGGCAAAACCGGTTATATCTCCAACCACTCCTCCTCCGAGAGCGACAAGAAGGTCTTTTCTTTCAAAATGATTCTCAAGGAGAAAGTTCATGATATCAAGAACAGTATCCATTGTTTTGGACTTTTCCCCGCCTTCAATGAAATACGAAGACACGTTTTTTGAAATAGGAGAAGCCATTTTTATAATCTCGTTACAATATAACTCTCCCACCTTTTTGTCAGTGATAATACAAATCTTTCTATCCTTGCAATCCAAATTGGAAAGTTCCAACGCAAAAGCGTTCCAGTTGTCTTCCAAAAGAATCGGATAAGCCGGCTTCTTTTCGTACATAATTTCAAGTCTTTGAGACATTTCATCCTCCAAAATTATAAATCATAAAAAATAACGGGGTTTTACGAGCATCCGCAAAACCCCGAATAATTCGAGTCAAATTTAGAAATTGTTGTTAATGCCGTCAAAGTTGGCACCTACGGACAGTATATCCTGAAAATCACCCGAAATATCAACGCTTGCAGGAGTAATTATGAAGATATAATGTGAAATCTTCTGAAGATTACCACTGATAGCGAAGCAGGAACCGGATGTGAAATCGATGATTCTCTGAGCTATATCAACATCCAAGCCTTCAAGATTAAGCACTACAGTTCTGTTGGCAAGTAATGTCTGAGTAATTTCTCTGGCATCCTCAACAGTTGTGGGCTTAATCACGCAAACTTCCATGCCGTTTCCGTTAATCATCTTTCTGGGCTTCATAGGAGTTATCTTGGAAGGTTTCTTCTCCTCAGCCGGAGCACTGTAATCGTTAACGGATGATGTCTGTTTGCGAGGTTTAGCTTCTTCAGGCTCATCATCTATATAATCATCATCATCGAAATATTCGTCATCCTCATCATTGAGTTTCATATAATTCAAAAACTTGTCCATTACACCCATCGATAAAATCCTCCGAAATATGCAGTATACACATAGTAATACTCTTTTATATTATCTGCTTTTTTCTTAATTATGTCAACAAAAAATCAATATTTTGTAGAATTAGTACTTTATTCATACAAAATCTCGTCGTCGCTGACAGTAGATGCATCAAGAACAATATAATCATAAACAGTCAGACCATACATAGTATTGGATTTGACTATGGAGTATTCCTCGTTTTGATAGAGAATCTCTATTCTCTTAAAGTCCGCATATCCTTTGTTAATATTGTAAACGCCTATCAAGGAGCCCATTTTGCCGACAATGAACTGTTCCATGCTCTCGGGCTTTATAAGAACATCTCCGGCTCTTAAAACATCGGTTTCAAGGTAAACATCACCGGTTTCCTCGTCATTTTTATATATGGGGCTCTTGATAAATTCGGAAGACACCGATCCGTCCTCCAAATATGTCTGTCTAAGAACGCCCGGCTCACCGTCGCCGGCTGCTGTCATATACACTTCAGGTACAATGTAGAACTGTTTTTCAACAATTGACTGATTGGGAACCTTAAGTCCCACATCATCATTTATAAGAAGCTCAATATCAAGAAACCTGTCGTTTGCAAAGGAAACCATGGAGTTATTAAGCTCGATTTTCATAAAGGAATCTCCCGATTCCGTCTTAATCATGGAAATCTTACCCCAGGATTCGTATTGATTCTTTATAAACTTAATCCTGACATATCCCTCTTCTTCCTCGACTATTTTACTTCCCTCTTCATAATCATAGGGAATGTAAATATACCAAACATCAGAGGTGCAAATTTTATAAGCTGTATCTTCTGTTTTGAGAAGATCGTTATCAACAATGAAATTCTTATTGTAGTTCTTGCCGTTTACCTTGTCTTTATCAAGAAGAGTTTCGCTTATATTTTCATAACCGTCAGTCCAATATGAAACAATTCCGGACAAAGGAGCAAACTTCTTGTTGATAACAACGCCTTCCTTGGCTGAAATATTGTCAATATCATTTAACAGAGTGTTTCCGGACAGCTTAAGAACCGTATTGCTCATGGTGTTCTTAAACTCATATGCCGTAATAAAGTTGGTGGCATCAAAGGTATGAGAAAATCTTACAAGTTCACTTTTAAGGTTATATAAATCTTCGTCAGATAAAGCTATATTCTCATCATCGGATCCATATAAATCCGCGAGCTTACCGGTTTCATCAACTGTATATACCAAATCTCCGACGGCAACTCTGTCTCCCTCTTTTACATAGAAATTTACATATCCTGCCTGATCCATAAGAACAAGATGTTCTTCTCTTAAGGCTATTCCTCTGTAAACGGTATTGGTGGACAAAGATCCTTCCGTAACTACATAACCGCTGATTTTCTTATCCGCAAAGGAAAGAAATACCATGATAATTATGTACACAAAAATAAACCCGAAGATTATTAATCCCAGGTTGATGTGTTGGAACTTTGGAAATTGTACTATCTTGTCATCTCTGTCATTCATAAAGCATAACCAAAGCCTCGGAGGAAATCATCCGAGGCTTTTAGATTTCTTTTTATAGGGCTACTTCTATATAGGGCTTGCAATTTTCGGGTAACTCCGAAGCGTCTTTCGAAATACTTATGATAAAATCGACTTTAAACTTCTCGCTTATTGCTATAAGCTTGTCGATACACATTCCCAATGTCTCGTCTGACAGTCCGGCGATTTCGAGGAAGCTGTCAAAATACATTTTCTGTAAATCGTGATCCTGTGAAATAATACCGAGGATAAATCCAATAAATTCACTGCAATTATCAATGGCGTAATCTGTAACATTGATAAGTCGAATCTTGTTGTTGAGTTCAAACATGTGCTTGGTGTTGCTGTCCAAATAAACGATATTTCCGGACGTTTTCTTAACTTCGCTATTAACTTTTTCAAGTAAAACTTTTGTTTTCCCTTTACCCTTATTGCCTACAATTAACTGGACCATTGCAGTGCCCTCCTTGGAATATACATTAGGTGTTTTATTGCCTTACACCTTATAACCATTATAAGGGATAATACATTAAAAAACAACAATGAATTCCCTTAAATCTCTATTACTTTTGTATGAAATTGACAAAAAATTCAGGGAATTAGTTCAAGCAAAGTTACCATCTGATCATACAGGGTTTCAGTACTCGGAGCTTTCATTATTACCGAAATATAAGGTTTACCTTCTGTGTTCTTGGAAAGAAGGATAAGGCAATGTCCTGCAGCCAATGTTGTACCTGTTTTGCCTCCGATTACGGTAACATTGTTGGGTGCCTTCTTCTCTCCTCTCAAAAACAGATTGGTAGTTCTGTATGAAATGTCTTTCGGAAATCCTCCGGACTGATTGTAACTGGTTTCATAAGTCGAAAGATTTAAAATCTGGGTAATGGCCTCATATTTTATTGCTTCATTAAATATAAGATACATATCATAAGCGGTTGTGTAATGATCTTCCGCCGTAAGGCCGTGAGGGTTGACAAAATGGGTGTTTGTGGCACCGATTCTCTTGGCTTCATCATTCATAAGGCCAATAAAAGCGTCTATAGTTCCACCAATGTTTTCAGCAACCAATAAAGCAACATCATTGTCGGAATGCATAAGAAGAATATGCAAAGCCTGATCCAAGGTCATGGAATCGCCGGCCTTTAAATCCATTGTCTGAGCACCGGCTTCAGTTATCTTACAATTGCTGGTAGCAGTAAGAATCTGATCAAGAGAACCATATTTAACCGCAATAAGAGCTGTCATAAGCTTCGTAAGACTGGCGGGATTCACTTTCTCATGCGCATTTAAGGAATATAAACATGAATTATCGTTAACGTCAAAAAGACATGCCGCGCATGTCTCACCCATATTGATATTGCTATCCAGTTTATTCTCTGAAACTACACAAAGATTCGCTGCATAAGGTGTGGCTTTTCCGGTAGATATCTGATCCACCGCCTTAAATCCCGAAACCAGAGAAGATCTGTCATAGGGGAAGGAATATGAAAGGCTGCCGCAGCCGAAAAGTGTAAGTGACAAAATAAGAAGGCAGGAAATCACGCCTGCCTTGGTTTTATTTGTACATTTCACGCCACTCTAAATCTCCTCGATCCAAAGACTTGATTAAAAGCTCTGCGGTTGCAAGGTTTGTAGCTAACGGAATATTGTGCATATCACAAAGTCTAACTACATTATTAACATCAGGCTCATGAACTTTTACATCAACAGGGTCTCTAAGGAAGATAACCAGGTCAATCTGGTTATGCTCAATCTGGGCACCAATCTGATGATCTCCGCCCAAATGCCCGGCAAGAAACTTATGAACGTTCAAATTGGTAACTTCTTCAACCAATCTGCCTGTAGTTCCTGTTGCGCACAGCTCATGCTTGCTTAAAATTCCTCTGTAAGCAATGCAGAAGTTCTGCATAAGCTTTTTCTTTCCGTCATGTGCTATTAATGCGATGTTCATAGAATCACCCCTAAACTATACCTATATATTTTTTACTTTACCTTTTATGCACTGTAATTTGACATTCAGTACCACTCCCATGCCTATGAAAAGTGATAATAAAGAAGCCAAACCATAACTTACAAAAGGAAGCGGAAGTCCTGTATTTGGAAGAATAAAGGTATTAACACCAATATTTGCAAAACTTTGGACCGCTATCAGCGAACCCATACCGGTGGCAATCAACATACCTCCGGTGTCCTTGGCTCGTCTGGCTATTTTTATACATTCAAAACTAACAAGGAATAATAAAACTATTACTCCTACGCATCCCTTAAATCCAAATTCCTCACCTATAACCGCAAATATAAAGTCCGTCTGTGGCTCAATAATGAAGTTTCCGTTCTTAAGAGAGCTTATCTCATTATTCTTATATCCTTTTCCCTCCAGCTGTCCGGAAGCAATGGCTGTAACCGAATTCATCTGCTGCAAAGCATCGTCAGGATAGCTTTCGGGATCAATAAACGCTAAGATTCTCCTTTGCTGGTAATCCTTAATAATGCTCTGATCGGGCTGAATAATCAAATTAAACGATATAATAAATACCGGTATTGCAATAGCCACGGCTCCTATTACATATCTGTAATCTATTCCACCCACAAATAAAATAATGCAAAATACCAAAAATACGGTAATACTGGTAGAAAGATCGGGTTGTTTGTAAATAAGGAACCAGGGGAAAGCAATTAGCCCAAGGGATATGGCAAGAAACTTGAAAGTTTTTACTTTATTCTTATTTACCATGATAAACTGTGAAAAGAATAAAATCAATAAAATCTTTGCCGTTTCGGAGGGCTGAAATCTGAATCCGCCGATGTCAATCCACCTTGCTGCGCCACCTGCCGTATGTCCAAGTCCGGTAAGGGTCATTGACAAAAAACCAATGTTTAAAACATATATAACCCAGTAAAACTTCAATATCAGATTGTAGTCAATCAAAGAAACTATAATCATGACAAATACACCTACCAAAAGTCCAAGGCCCTGCTTGTTTTGGAGGCTTTCTTTGGCACTTCCCACCATCAAAACTCCAAATCCGGCAAGAAGTATACAGTATATAACCAAGGCAAAATCATAGTCTCTCAGTCTGTATTGCTTAAACACAACTTATCCCTCATTTGAACCGATACCGGACTCGATGGAATCTGCAGTACCGCTTACAATAGTATCTTCATCATCAAGCTTAAAGTAATACTTAATAGCTTCTCTGGTGGTTCTGGCTGCAAAGTCAGACGAATAACCGTAAGCTATACGTGTGGATATGGCAATTTCAGGAGATTCATAAGGCGCATAACATATAAACAAAGCATGGTTGGTTCTGCTTTTGCTTTCCTGCGCCGTACCTGTTTTACCCGCAACATTTACTCCCAGATTACTGTAGTAATACTTGGTTTCCACAACTTTTCTCATGCCCGTATGGATTGCATTCCAGTAGTTGTCGGGCATATCAATTAAGTTTCTGACCTCTGCACTGTTTTCATACAAAAGAGCATTGTTATGGTCAGTAACCTTATCAATCAAAGTCAAATCGTAACAGGTACCTCCGTTGGCAACGGTAGTTACATATCTTGCAAGACCAACCGTTGTATAGTTATTGGTACCCTGACCAATGGCAGACAAAACAGACAGTTCGTCTGAAACCATGGGTTCTGCCTCTTCTATCTCAACACCTGACTTTTCGGAAAGTCCGTACATATCGGCATATTTATATATTTTACTAAGTCCGAGAGGCGAATTATAATCTCCGTCCTCATCAATACTTAATCTGTACCCAAGTTCATAGAAAAAGTTGTTACACGAATTCTGAATTGCGCCAACAACATTTAACAAACCGTGAGCTCCGGGAGAAATCCAACACTTTGCGGAATAGTTAGCTTTCTCGAAAGGTCCATAGCAAGGGAAAGTGGTTGATGTATTGATAGTACCTTCCATAAGGCCTGCTGTGGCCATAACCATCTTGAAAGTTGAACCCGGTGCCGTCTCCTGCTGTGTAGCATAGTTATACATGGGTTTTGAACGATCCAACTGTAAGCTTGCGTAATACTCTTTATCGACTGTATTTACCAGTCGGTTATTGTCGTAGCCGGGGTATGATACAAGAGCCAAAACATCTCCGCTGTTGACATCTGTAATTACCATGGAACCGCAGCATGGATCCAAAGCAAGCTTTGCAGGTGTAATTTCAAGTTTTTCTATACGTCCGCATATGAAATCATATGAGGAAAGTCTACCTGAAAAGAGCTTCTCTTCCGCATCAGGATCGATGTTAATATTTCCCTGTTCACATAAAGCTTTACAAACATCTGCAGGATAAATCACATCTCCAAGAAGCATGTATTTATACAGTTTCCTGTTAAACTCAACGTGTTCATCAAGCATATCCCTGATATATGTGCATAAAGAATTAAATATTTCAGCAGAATCACTGTATTTGGTGTCAAGCGATAGCTTTGATATATCAATGGCATTTATGGAAATAAGCCATTCAAGATACTCTCCGAGGCCAATGGTCTCCTGCGTTTTCCACGCATCATATGTAGGATTCTTTGTATCAATCGCTTCGGAAATTATAACATCATCATCGTTAAGATAAGAAACTATGTTGCTCTCGTAAACCTGAAATTCAGTCTTTAGCTTGTTATAAGGTGTTCTTCTTTCTGTAAGCTCAACAAGAATGGTTTCGATTACCGAGTTTTTATAGTCTGTATGCTTCTGGTAGAGATTTTTTTCGTTTTCACCTGCATACTCTTCCTCGAAATGCGCCGTATCAAGGATGTAGTTATTAAAAAGCGCATAATACACGTCATAAATAGGAACAACCATATCAGCACCCTGAGTTCTCTCAGTGGGTGTGAAAGTCTTCATGTTCCTAAGCTTTGAAAGCAAAATACCTGCGATATTCTGCTCCAAAATGTTATAAACAGCTATCTGCAAATCATGGTCTATGGTCAGATATACATCGTTTCCGGCGGTAGGCTCGATTCTGGATTTTACTTCTACAACCTTACCTACGTTATCTACATAAACCTGTTCGGAGCCCTTATTTCCCTGCAACTCAAGCTCCATAGTCTGCTCAATTCCTGTTTTACCGACAATGTCATTTAATTCATATCTGTCAGCATCCACTCCGGTTTTTTCTCTGCTCTGATGGTTTAAGGAATCAAGCTCTTCTGTGGATACGCTTCCCGTATATCCGATAATGGGAGAAAAATACACGCTGTCAACATATCTTCTTGCAGTATCTTCCTCAATGGAAATGCCTTCCAAATCATCGAGGTTTTCCATAATCGCAGCCACCGTTTCAGGAGATACGTCTGACGCAATTGTTGTACCCAAATACTTCTGGTAATAAATAAGACCCAGGTTGTATCTGATATTGACAATCTTTAAAGCCTCTTCCTTTGAATATCCCAGACCGGGCTGAAAAGATTTTGAGTCATTTTCATCAAGATAAGTGCCCACACCGTATTTCTTGGTGGACATCAAGTACTCCATCATTTCTTCAGCAGTTGAAGTCTCTTCCTGATAAGTCATGTCAGTAACATATGCATGACCGTAAACATCTGCTTTGAATCTTTGAAGAAGGGAACCGGAAAGAGTATATTTATACTCTCCGTTTTCAACGGCAATATTGAAATCATTGACAATTGTATCGCCGTTCTTTTCAATCATCTTAATTACCTTATAGATGATACCATTCATCTTCTGGTTTCTGGTTCTGCTTCCGCCTTCGTAAACATCCTCGATTTTAACGGTATAAGCCAGCTCTGAGTACGCCAAAAGAACGCCGTTTCTGTCATATATATTTCCTCTTGTACTGGGAATTTCACGGCTTTTCTCGGCTTTAAGCATAAAGTCATCCAGATACTCTTCACCATGTATAATCTGAAGGTCAAATACCCTTACAAGTAAAACTACCATCATGGCAAGAAAAGCCACATACAGAAAAAGGAATCTGGAGGTAAACAGATTTATTAAGTTTTCTTTGATACGCTCAAACAAAACTCTATGGTCTCCTTTGCTCACTTCTCTTTAAAGCATTTATGCAAACAAGAAGAAGCGGATAAAAAACAATTGAACAAACAAGTGTATAAATGGATTCAGGCAAGATTATATTCATCAAATAATATGTGAACTGGAATCGGCCTCTTAAAATGAAAATCAGAATATAGTAAACCAATCCATAGCATATATTGCTGGACAAAAACAGAGATCCCGGAAGGATGAAATCCTCCGAATAATACAACCTGTTAAACTTGCCGTTTACGAATCCAATAAACATATAAATAAGGGCATTTATACCCAATATAGGGCCAAAAAAGATATCACAAAGAAGCCCCGCAAAAAATCCAATGATAAGTCCTTCTCTGTCACTGTACATAAAGCCAAAAGTGCAGGTAATTATAATCAAAAGATTGGGGCCTATGTTATTTATTGCAAAATATTTAAAAACGGTGGATTGTAAAAGAAAAAAGAGGAGCAAAAAAGCAGCTCCCAGCAAAGCCTTTTTCATAAATCACCTCTTATTAATCCTCGTCAACGGTCTGTTTATTCTCCAGAATAATAAGGACCTCTGAAAGGTGTGCAAAATCAACTGCCGGTGTAATCGTACCGGATTTGGTAAGGTTATTGGAATCCATCTTAACATCGTTAACATATCCAATAAGGATGTCGGGAAGGAACTTATCGCTTATATCTCCGGTGGTAATTTTATCACCTTTATTTACAAGCCCGTCAGCATCTATAAGCTGGCTGAAATCTACGCAGCCGTCTGTTTCATAGGTCTTAAGATTCCCGGATACAATAAGGGTATCTCCGGTAGATAAAATCTTGCCACTGATATTGGAATTATCCGCAACAACAGAAACCACTCTTGCCCAGTTTCTTCCAACCTCAGACACTCGCCCTACAAGGCCGCCGTCGGCAAGAACATTCATGTCAACTTCGATTCCGTCAGCCGAACCTTTGTCCACAATAAAGGTATGATAAAAGTTTCCGGAATCTCTGGCGATAATTCTTGCGCCCACCTTATCATACTCGTCATAAAGCTTATCAATCTTAAAAAGATTTCTAAGATTGTTAAGCTCATATTTATCTTCCTGAAGTTTTGTGTTCTCCTCAGTCAGTTTATCAACCTGCTGTTTAAGTTCAGCGTTTTCGTCAAGAAGCTCCTTGATTTTCGCAAGTTCTTCAGATCTGTCATGAAGATAGCTTCCCACACTGCTGATTCCCGATTGAAAGGGTACAACAATAAAACCGGCAAAAGTATTAACCGGCTTGTCTAAGGCGTCGGTGCTGAAAGAAACAACCATTAACGCAGCACAAATTAAAGCTAAAATAAAAAGGAGATATTTACTCGGGAGAGTAAATTTTTCTCCTTTCTTTTTTACAATCGGGCTCATCTACTCATTCCTTCAATCGAATATGCCAGAGATCTGTAATTCTCTTCTTTAATCACCTTTGAAATACCTAAGGCAACGCTGGTCATAGGATTCTCGGACTGATTCACCTTAAGACCTGTTCCCTTATACATGGACTCTGCAAATCTGCTTACCTGAGAAGCGCCGCCTGTCAAATATACGCCCTGTCTGTAAATATCTGCAGACAATTCAGGGGGCGTTCTCTCAAGGATAACTTTTACATTGTCAATAATGGTTCTGAAGTGCTCATTTAAAGCTTTATCAACAACTTCAACAGGAATTGTTCTCTCAACGGGAAGTCCTGTAACAATGTCTCTTCCATAAACAACAGCAGGCTCATGATTACTCTTGAGTTCTCTCAAGTTAATTTTAACGTTCTCAGCAGTCTTAACGCCGATAAGAAGTCCCTGCTCTCTTCTTACAGCCTGTCTGATGGCATCATCAAACTTAAGTCCTCCGACTTTAATAAGCTTGGATAAAACAATGCCTCCAAGAGAAAGGATAGAAATTTCTGTTGTTTCATAACCTACATTTACAACCAGAACGCCCTGTGCGTTCTTTACATCTATTCCGTTACCGAGGCCATCTGCAACAGCCTTCTCCATAATTTTAATGGAGTGAGTTTTGATTCCTGAGTCTCTGATGAGATCATAGAATGCACGCTTCTCTACTTCAGTAATATCTGTAGGAACTGCAATGATGAAATCTGAAGGTTTGTTATCACCCTTCTTGATATCACCAATGAAATATTTAATAAATGTAGCCATATTTTTGATATCAGCAATTACACCATTATTCAAAGGATATGAAATATGAATATTTGCAGGCGCCTTCTCATACATCTCATATGCAGAATCACCATATGCAAACAAAGTGTTCTTATTCTCGATGGCAATCATGTTCTTCTCAACGATAACACTGTCATCGGTTCTGTTATAAATCTTTATATTATTTGTTCCTAAATCAATGCCAAAAATACTGCCAGACAATTTAAAATACCCCTTTCCGGTATGTTTTATTCAATAAAAAATATCTAAGACATTCTACCATAAATGATAGGTCAAAACAACTTTTTGTTGATTCCCGCTTCTTTACATCTGCCTACCATAAAATCAATTATTTTATTGTCATCATAGTCAAAATCAGGCTTGTTTACCCATATAACAGAAGGTTCTCTCTTAAACCAGGTAATCTGTCTCTTGGCAAAATGCCTTGTATCTCTTTTTATAATATATATAGCTTCATCAAGAGATATTTCACCATCAAGATAATCAAGTATTTCCTTGTATCCGAGGCCCTGCATTGAAACATAATCTCTGGTAAGCCCCTTATCTTTTAATGCTTTTACTTCATCGAGAAGGCCGGCATTAAGCATCTCATCTACTCTCTTTTCAATCCTCTCATAGATAAGGCTTCTCTCGTCGTTTAAGACAAAATAACAGGCGTTGAAGGCATCTCCTTTTGACTTTTGCTCTTCATTATGCTCGGATATCTTTTTGCCGGTAAAATGATAAAACTCAAGTGCTCTGATGGTTCTTTTTACGTTGTTTTGATGGATTGCATCCGCGCTTTCAGGATCAACCTCCCTAAGCATTTCATTAAGATATTGGGCACCCTTTTCTTCGGCAAGATTTTCAAGGTAAGTTCTGTAAGAATCATCGTTCTCGTTTTCGTCGAATTCGATACCTCTTAAAACCGCTTGAATATAAAAACCTGTTCCCCCAACAAGAATGGGAATATGACCCCTTTCAAGGATTCCCGGAATAATCTTGTCACACATCTCCTTAAAGATGAAAACATTAAAGTCTTCCTTTGGATCAAGGACATCTATAAGATGATGAGGGACATTGTCCATTTCCTCTATGGTAACTTTGGCGGATCCTATATCCATGCCTTTATAAACCTGCATTGAATCGGCACTTATAATTTCACCGCCCATTTCTTTTGCAAGTTTTACCGAAAGCTTTGTTTTACCAACAGATGTTGGCCCTGTCAAAACAATTAAAGGTGATTTTTCCATAAGGCTTATACTATACGTTTAAACTTCTTCTCTATCTCGTATTTACTCATAGAGAATATTGTAGGTCTTCCGTGAGGGCAATTGTAAGGATTATCAAGAGTTAATAATTCGTCTATAAGCTTATTAATCTCTTCAAGGGACAGTCTGTTATTGCCTTTTACAGCAGCTTTACAACTCATAGATGCAATCTTTGCACATACAACGGCAGGCTCAGTTTTTGAAGACAAGCCGCCCGATTCCGTAAGCTCATCCAAAACTTCCTTAAACAGTTCAAGTTCATCACAACCATATAGGTCAGTGGGGACTGATCTTAACGCATATGCATTGCCACCAAAATCCTCTATCTCAAAGCCAAGATCGCAGAAATACTTAATATACTGTTTAAGTATATCTTCCTCTCCTGCTCTGAGATTAATAACAACCGGAGGATTAAGCATCTGAGATGCAATCTTTTTGTTTCTGTAAGCAGCCATCAGCCTCTCATACTTAACCTTCTCATGGGCTGCATGTTGATCAATAAAGAAAACTTTATCCTTAAAAGCTACTATCCAGTAGGTATCAAAAATCTGTCCGATTATCTCATATTCGCCTCTGGCTTCAACAGATAAAACTCTCTCTTCGAAGAGTTCCATTTGAACATTTTTCTCAACCACAACCGTATCGTGAGCCTTAATGACATTATTAACAGATTTACTCTCAGCCACTTCATTAGGTGATGGTCCGAGAATCTTGTTAATCATAACGGCATCACTTGGAGTTATTGGCCTTTGAGCTGACCTGTTAACTTCAAAAGGCTCCGGAGCTTTCGGAATGGGTTTAACCTCGGGTTTTTCCTCAGTAAGAACAACCTCGGGAATCATTTCCCTGACTTTATAAGCAGCCGAGATAGCCGAGCTTATAAATACGAAAACATCCTCCCTGTTAATGAATCTGATATCCATCTTTGTGGGATGAACATTAACGTCTATCTCATCAGGGGATATAGACAAGTTTAAGACACAGAAAGGATACTTGTGTTGCATAAGGTATTCTTTCGTGCCCTCTTCAATTGCCCTGTAAACCACCTGACTTTGAACATATCTTTTATTTACAAAGAAGGTTTCAAAATTCCTGTTGGAGCGATTCAAAACAGGCTTTCCAAGATAACCTTCTATGGTTAATCCCTTCTTTGAAGCAGACACTTCCACAAGATTATCTGATATTTCTTTTCCATATATTCTATAAATAACTTCTTTTAGATTTCCGTTGCCGGATGTATGAAAACGGGTGTTTCCATTAATTATCAATTGGAATGATATATCGGGGCGGGCAAGGGCAAGATGTTCCATCATATCAGAAATATAACCGCCCTCAGTCTGAGGCTGACGAAGGAATTTCTTTCTTGGAGGAGTATTGAAAAAGAGATTGCGAACAATCACAGTAGTTCCGGTAGGTGCACCTATCTCCTGTTCTTCTCCTTCTTTTCCGCCTTCGATTGTATATCTGATACCGGTTAAGGATTCAGCCTGCTTTGTTATAATCTCAACCTGAGATACCGCAGCTATACTGGATAAAGCTTCGCCTCTGAAACCAAGACTGGTAATATAGTTTAAATCTTCGGCATCATTAATCTTGCTGGTGGCATGTCTGAAAAAGGCTTTTCTTACATCGTTAGCAGGAATGCCCTGTCCGTTATCGGTGACTCTTATAAACGAGATACCGCCTTCTTTTATTTCCACGCAAACGCTGTTACTGCCTGCATCAACAGAATTCTCAACCAGTTCTTTAACAACGTTTAAAGGCCTTTCTACAACCTCACCTGCAGCTATTTTATCGATTGTTTCCTCGTTCAATAAATGAATTTCACCCATGCCATTTCACCACCAATCTACCATCTGTTATTTAATTTGTTTTGCAATTTGTATAAAGTGTTTAAAGCATCAATGGGAGTAAGTGTTCCTATATCAATTTCCTTGAGTTCTTTTAAAACATCTTCGTCTGTTACGGTATCAAACAAAGACATCTGACCCATATCAACTTCGTCAGGTTTTGTAACCTTCTTTCCGGTGTCGCTTTTTACATTGACACTTATGCTTTGAATCTTTTCGGTAATATCATTATCGGAAAGTTCCTTAACAATTTCTTTTGCTCTGTCAGTTACCATATCGGGGACACCGGCAAGCCTTGCAACCTGAATACCGTAGCTCTTGTCTGCCCCGCCTTTAATAATCTTTCTAAGGAATACTATATCCTCACCCTGCTCTTTTACGGCAATACAATAGTTGTTTACATTGTCGATCTTGCCTTCAAGTTCTGTAAGTTCATGGTAATGAGTAGCAAATAAAGTTTTTGCCCCTAATAGTTTTCTGTTACTGATGTGCTCAATAACCGCCCATGCTATTGCCAATCCGTCGAAAGTCGAGGTTCCTCTTCCGATTTCATCAAGAATAAGAAGAGAATCCGAAGTTGCGTTTCTTAAAATATTGGCAACTTCATTCATCTCCACCATAAAAGTGGATTGTCCGCTGGAAAGATCGTCGGATGCGCCAACTCTTGTAAAAATCCTGTCACAAATACCTATATTGGCAGTTGACGCCGGAACAAAGCATCCTATCTGAGCCATTAAAACAATCAAAGCCGACTGACGCATGTAAGTGGATTTACCGGCCATGTTGGGACCTGTAATGACAGAAATCTGGTTCTTGCCATTATCAAGATAAGTATCATTCGGAATGAACATATCCGATGAGCTCATCTTTTCTACTACAGGATGTCTTCCGTCCTTGATATCAATAATGCCCTTTTCATTAAGCTTAGGTCTTACATATCTGTTATGCTCGGACACATAGGCTAAGGATGTATATACATCAAGTTTAGCCAAAGCCTTGGCTGTCTTTTGAATTCTTTCAATTTCGCCCGCTATGGTATCCCTTACATCACAGAAAATATCATACTCAAGAGCATTTAACTTATCCTCTGCATTGAGGATTGTGTCTTCCAGCTCTTTTAATCTCGGTGTTGTATATCTTTCGGAACCGGTAAGTGTCTGTTTTCTTATATAATCTTCAGGAACCAAATCGGCATAAGAATTTGTAACCTCAAAGTAATAACCAAAGACCTTATTGTATTTGATTCTCAAATTCTTAATTCCGGTTCTTTGTCTGTCCTCTTCCTCAAGTTTGGCAAGCCAGGTTTTTCCTTCTGTTTTGGCTTTTCTGAAGTTATCAACGTTCTCATCAAATCCATCCTTGATAAAACCGCCCTCTCTAATCATAATCGGAGGGTCATCGCTGATGGAATTCTGGATAAGTGAATAAATATCACTTAAGTCATCCAGATCATTTAGAATGCCTGAAAGCTCTTTCTTTGAAAAAGCTTTTAAGACAGTCTTAATATGAGGAATCATTCCAATTGATGAAGCAAAAGAAATCATATCTCTGGGATTGGCAGTCTTATAAGAGATCTTTGAAAGAAGCCTTTCCAGATCGTAAATGGGATTAAGATACTCTCTCAATTCATCACGTGAAATGGAATCTTTGATAAGTTCATCAATTGCGTCAAGCCTTTCCTCAATAGATGTCTTGTCTTTTAAAGGCTGCTCAACAAAACTTCTTAACATTCTTCCGCCCATGGCAGTTTTGGTTCTGTCAAGAACGCCTAAAAGCGAGCCTCTTTTTTGCTTATCTCTCATGGTTTCGGTAAGCTCAAGATTTCTTCTTGTAGAGCTGTCCAAAAGCATGTACTTGTTCGTCAAATAAGGATATATATGGGTTAAGTTAGAGATTGTTGTCTTTTGAGTATCATACAAATACATCAAAAGCGCCCCTGCGGCAACTGTACCCTCAGGGAAGTCTTCTATACCAAGCCCAATCAGACTTTTAACATTGAAATGCTGCATGAGCTTGCGTCTGCAAGTATCGTTATCGAAATAATGAGAATCAAGAAGATTAAGAAGAATACCTAGGCGCCCCTTTAAATCCTCCGTATTGATTCCGGAAAGCAAAAATGCATCATTACAAATAATTTCACTGGGCTCAAACTTGATAATCTCATCGTAAAGACGATTAACATCTTCGACTTCCGTAAGATAGAAATCACCTGTGGTGACATCAACTATCGAAATACCGATTTCCACTTCATCAAAGGAAATACACATCAGATAATTGTTTTTGCTTTCATCAAGAGCAGCTATATCAAGATTTGTACCGGATGTGACAACTCTGGTAACCTCTCTCTTAACCAAACCCTTGGCAAGTTTAGGATCTTCTACCTGCTCACAAATGGCAACTTTATATCCCATGGATACAAGTTTGTTAAGATATGAATCTACTGCGTGGAAAGGAACGCCACACATGGGGGCTCTCTCCTCGAGACCACAGTCCTTTCCGGTTAAAGTGATCTCCAATGCCTTTGACGCAACCAGCGCATCATCAAAAAACATCTCGTAAAAGTCACCTAAACGGTAGAATAAAATGCAATCCTTGTATTCATTTTTGGTTTCGCAATACGCCTTCATCATCGGCGTCATTTCGCCCATTTGTTAAATCCTCTTTTCACTTTTATGAATTGAATTAATTCATTTGAGAGCCGAAATAATAGAACCCGTTACATTGTTCTAATTTCACCTCTGCAAATTGACCAATTAGGTCAATATCGCCCGGAAAATGAACCAAAGTATTGTTGCTCATTCGTCCCGTCATAAGGCTTGAATCGTGTTCGTTAACCTCTTCAACCAGCACAGTTACGGTCTTTCCGGTATCTTTGCCAACCTGACTTCTGGCTGTATCCTGAACAGTTTTTAATACTCTGTCAAAGTTTTTCTTAACAATTTCTTCCGGAACCTGTTCCATTTTGGCGGCCGGTGTTCCTGTCCTGATTGAATAGATAAATGTGAATGCATTATCAAACTTGACTTTCTTAATTACATCGATGGTCTCATCGATGTCAAAGTCCGTTTCCCCAGGAAATCCAACAATGATATCAGTCGTTATTGAAATATCGGGAATCTCTTTTCTTATCTTTAAGGCCAGATCCAGGTACTTTTCTTTGGTATAATTACGGTTCATAGCCTTAAGAATGGCAGTTGACCCTGATTGCAGGGGAAGATGCAAATGACGGCAAATTTTCTTCGATTCTTTCATAACCTCAATCAATTCGTCCGAAAGGTCCTTCGGATGTGAAGTCATGAATCTAATTCTCTTAATCCCGTCAATTTTTTCGACTCTTCTTAACAGTTCGGCAAAGCTGATTGGATTCTCCAAATTCTTTCCGTAAGAATTCACATTCTGTCCAAGGAGCATTACCTCAACAACACCTTCGGAAGCAAGTCTCTCAATTTCTTCGATAATATCCTCGGGTGTCCTGCTTCTCTCTCGTCCTCTTACATAAGGAACAATGCAATAAGTACAGAAATTATTGCAGCCAAACATTATATTGACGCCGGACTTATATGGATACTTTCTCACAACGGGTAAATCTTCAACTATTTCGTTGGTATCCTTCCAAACGTCTATAATCATGTTGCCCTCGTTCTCAAACATGGAACAAAGCAATTCAGAAAATTTGAAAATGTTGTGTGTGCCAAAAATCAAGTCAATAAAGCGGTAGCTTTTCTTGAGTTTTTCAATAACAGAAGGCTCCTGCATCATACACCCGCAAAGGGCAATCTTCATTTGGGGATTCTTCTTCTTTTTACTCTTAAGCTCACCAAGTCTGCCGTAAACTCTTAAATTGGCATTGTCTCTTACGGTACATGTATTGAAAATAACAAAATCTGCATCTTCCGATTCGATTATTTCATAACCCACATCAGAAAGGATTCCGCAAATTTTCTCGGAATCCCTTGCGTTCATCTGGCATCCGAATGTGGTAACGCAACACGTAGGCTTACGCCCCAATTCTTTCTCCAGGTCTGAAATATATGATTTAGCCTGCTCAATAAAGCCTCTTTGTCTAATTCCTTCTTCTGTAACCATTAACTATCCTCTTACCTGACCATTACCTCTGATAACATACTTATATGAGGTAAGTTCATTAAGGCCCATAGGACCTCTTGCGTGAAGTTTCTGCGTGCTGATGCCGATTTCTGCGCCAAATCCGAACTCAAAACCATCTGTGAATCTGGTGGAAACATTGTGATAAACACATGCTGCATCAACATTGGCAAGGAAAAGTTCCGCATTCTCTTTATTTTCAGTAACAATTGTTTCGGAATGATGAGTCGAATATTTGTTAATATGATCAATCGCCTCTGAAACACTGTCTACGGTCTTAACAGAAAGCTTGTAATCCAAATATTCTGTGCCAAAGTCCTCCTCAGTTGCAGGGATTGCTCCCTCAGCAAAGGGAAGTGAAGATTCATCGGCTCTTATTTCAACGCGTTTCATCTTTTCTCTCTTTGAAAGCTCATCAAACAGAGGCTTCAATACATTTCTGTGGACAATCAAAGACTCACAGGCATTACATACGCCGATTCTCTGGGTTTTGGCATTTTCTATAATATCAGCTGCCATTTTAATTTTAGCTGACTCATCAACAAAAACATGGCAGTTACCCGTACCGGTTTCAATTACAGGAATAGTTGCATTCTCAACTACGCTTTGTATAAGTCTTGCACTTCCACGGGGAATCAGTAAATCCACATACTCTTTCATACGCATAAACTCTGTGGTTACGCTTCTGTCTGTAGATTCGATTAAATTGATGGCATCTTCATCTATACCACACTTTTTGAGCCCGGATTTAATAGCCTTTGTAATGGCCATATTTGAATTTAACGCATCACTGCCGCCCTTTAAAATAACCGCATTACCTGTCTTAAAGCAAAGAGCAAAGGCGTCCGCAGTAACGTTGGGACGGGATTCATATATGATTCCGATAACGCCAAAGGGAACTCTGATCTTATCAATCATCATTCCGTTGGGACGAGTGAAGCTTTCAATAATATGTCCCTTGGGATTCTCCAAAGCCGCAACTACATTTAAGCCATCAGCCATGGCTTTAATCCTAACATCAGATAATGCCAGACGATCAAGAAGACCTTCCGGCATATTCTTTGCTTTGCCGTTAGCCAAATCAATTGCATTAGCTTCAAGGATAGAATCCGTCTGTGAAACCAGGGCTTCGGCAATACTGTATAACGCTTCGTTTATCTTATTATCAGAAAGGGTCTGCAAAGAATACTTTACTCTGCAGGCCGCTTTACAAATATCAATCAATTCCATAACACTTACCTTATTATTTCCTTATCTGTAACAATAATTCGAGGTTTAATATCGTAATCCTTTGCAGGAATGGTCTCATCAAAAATCTGGCAGGAATATCCGAGAGCAACGGTGTTTAAAAACTCCTCGTGGATTCCAAGGAATCTGTCATAGAAACCTCCGCCATATCCGATTCTGTTTTTGTCTCTGTCATAAGCCACTCCGGGAACAATACATAAGGATTTGGGTCCTCCGATTGATGGCGTATAAGCATCCGAGAAGAACGGCTCAAGAATTCCCTTATATCCTGCCTGAAGCTCCTCAAGGGCATAAATCCTTAAGAATACCATGTTCTTTCCGACTACTCTGGGACAATAAATAGCTTTTCCGTCTTCAAAAGCCATCTTAATTATCGGGAAAGAATCCACCTCCGAATGATAAGATGCGTAGCACAGAACAACCTCGGCGTCCTGATATTCGGGAAGTTCGCCGACCTTTTCTCTTATGGCGAGATCCATTGCCTTTTTGGTATTCGGTTCCAATCCATTTCTGAGTGCAAGAGCTTTTTCACGAATTTCGCTTTTGTCCATACTGTTTGCCAAGATTAGTCACGCTCCCATCTTCATTAACTATGTCAACAGAGTCAAGCTGTGCTTTTAAATTCTTTTTGACGCTTTCTATATATTCTTGTCTAAGTTTATTTTGCTCTTCTTTCTCTGCATCAGTCAAGCCCTGGGCTTTTGATTTGTGATACAGTTCGTTGATGCGCGCTATACGCTCATCCATATTCATAATTCAATAATATCCTTTCAATACTGCCTAAACCGGATGAATGCTGTTAACAAATCCGGGAAGATCAAAGCCCTCATCCTTCTTGGCAACAAAGTGTGTGCCAACGTTTTCACCGTTAATAATCTTATTAATCACAGAAATATTCTTGGAATTGGCAATTACCATATCAACGCCTGACATGGTGGCAATTTTTGCTGCGGTAAGCTTTGTGTTCATGCCACCTGTGCCAACTTTGCTGCCGGTACTCTTCTTGCCCATGTATGATACTTCGTCAACGTCCGTTACAGTATCAATAAACTTGGCGTCCTTATTCTGTCTGGGATCATCAGTGTAAAGGCCGTCTATATCCGATAAAAGTATAAGTAAATCCGCATCAATCATGGCTGAAACAATAGCCGATAAAGTATCATTATCGCCAACGAGAACATCGTTGTCACCAACCATAATTTCGTATGTAGCTATTGTATCATTTTCGTTAACGATTGGTATAGCCCCCATCCTCAAAAGTTCAGAGAAGGTATTTTGGGCGTTGGTGCGATTGTTAACGTCAACAACCGTGTTCTTTGTCATCAGAATCTGAGCTGCAATATGATTATACTCCATAAAGAGTTTTTGATAAATCATCATAAGCCTTGCCTGACCCACTGCAGCAAAGGCCTGTTTTGTAGCTAATTCATGGCCGAATTTGGATCCGTCGGGATCGTTAAGAGCCTGTTTTCCTGAAGCAATTGCACCACTGGTAACAAGTACCACTTCTTTACCCTGATTCCTCAAATCAGAAAGAATCCTGACAAGTTTCTCAAGCTTAACGTAATCAAGATCTCCGGTTTGAACATGCTGAAGGGAACTGGAGCCTATTTTGACCACAATCCTCTTCTTTTCTTTCATAATACTCCTCATAATCTATTAATCCTTTCAAAGTACAGCTTCAAAAGCTTTAATTCCATCTACAGCTGCAGATACGATTCCGCCTGCGTAACCTGCGCCCTCACCGCAGGGATAAAGGCCCTTTGTACTTAAAGATACAAGATTTTCATCTCTTGTAATTCTTACAGGTGAAGAAGATCTGCTCTCGACTCCCGCAACAATGCAATCTTTGGAGTCAAAGCCTTTAATCTTCTGCCCAAATATGGACATTCCTTCGACAAAAGCTTCGGTAAACACCTCAGGTAATAAATCACTTAAATCCGCTGATTCAATCTCCCCCTTAAATTCAGGAGTTATTTCAAATGAACAATCAGAGCCTGCGTTCTTAAAATCTCCAAGCCTGCAATAAGGAATTCTACCTTTACCCAAAGCATAAGCCTTCTGCTCGAGTACCCTTTGAAAATCCACACCGGATAATACATCCTTTGTGGAAAAATCAGCTACATCTACATTAATGAGCACGGCACTGTTGGCATTTTTGCCGCTTCTTCCGGAATAACTCATGCCGTTAATGGCAAGGGCTTCAAACTCGGAAGATGCATTAACCACATACCCGCCGGGACACATACAAAAGGTATAGACATTTCTTCCTTTCGATGTATGGCATGCCAGCTTATAGGCAGCAGCCCCCGGGTAAAAATCCCCGGTATCTGCATCAAAGCCATATTGTGATTTATCAATAATGCTTTGAGGATGCTGAACCCTGAAGCCTACGGCAAAGGGTTTTTGCTCCATAAAGACTTTACGTTCATCAAGAGTTTTAAAAGTGTCTCTGGCTGAATGTCCAATGCAAAGAACAGCCTTATCAATTTCTATTCTTTCCTCATCGTTGACTATCAACGCCTTAAGGTTATTGTCATTATCAATTAAAAAATCGGTAACCTGAGATTCGAATCTAACTTCGCCGCCAAGTCTTTTGATTTCCTCTCTGATGTTCTTAACAACATTAATCAAAACATCAGTGCCTATGTGAGGCTTGGCATCATATAGAATCTCTTTTTTAGCTCCAAACTCTATGAAGGTCTTAAGGACATAAGAAATACGGCCTTCTTTATCTTTAATAAGGGTATTAAGCTTTCCGTCGGAAAATGTTCCGGCTCCACCCTCTCCAAACTGGACATTGGAATTAAGGAGAAGCTTTCCGTTTTTCCAAAACTCCTCAATGTCGGCCCTTCTGGAGTCGGCATCCTTGCCTCTTTCCAAAATAAGAGGTTTAAACCCGGCTCTGGCAAGGCATAACCCGCAGAGTAATCCTGCAGGGCCCATTCCTATAACAGCTATCTTTTTCTTCGAGTTTTCCTCCTTAAAGAAAGCACGAGGATCATACTCTTTAGGTTTAGAGTAACTTTTAAGGTTTTTTATCTTTTTATTATTTAAAAGTCTTTCTTCCTTAGGGCAGGAAAAAGCAAGACTGTAAACATTAAATAAATCAGGCTTGTATCTGGCGTCCAAAGACTTTTTAACTATCGAAAAATCCTTTATGGAATCTTCATCTATTCTGAGTTTTCCTGCCAGAATGCCTTTGAGCTTGGTTTCATTTACATTTATAGGTGTTTTAAACTGTTCAATTATAAGCATAAATTATCTGTTTTTACCCGATGCAAAGGTTCCGGCAATATAACCGCTGGAAAAAGCCCACTGAAGGTTGTATCCGCCGCATCTGCCGTCAACATCACATGCCTCACCCACCACAAATATGCCGGGCCATTTTTTAAGCATCATGCCCTCGTTAAGCTCCAATAAGTCAACACCGCCGGCGCAAACCTGGGCATTTTCAAAACCGTTGGTGTCCTCCACATGAAGTCTCATGTCCTTAAGAAGCTTAACAACTTTGGCTTTGGATTGTTTATTTATGAGGCAGGCAGCTGTACTGCTTTTAATACCTGCCATTTTCATAACCTGGAGAATAACCTTTTTATTTGTTATTCCAAGGAAATACTCTTCTGCCGTTTGCTCGGTATTTCTTACGGGCCTGTACATAATAAGCTGAGTCAGCTCCTCCTCCGAAATGTCCGGAAGGAAATCTAAAGAAACCTCAGGTTTGTTATTATCTGCAAGTTCATATGAGGCAATTCGCGATAACTGGAAAGTGGGAATTCCCGAAACGCCATAATCGGTTAATTGAATCTCGCCGTTTTCCTTCGCTACGACCTTACCATTCAGAAGAAGCGATATGCTGCCGTCGAATCTGACACCGCTTAAAGCCTTTAGAAAGCTTTCCGAGCACTTAAGCTGAACAAGTGAAGGCACAACAGGCACGAAGTCCAAATCAAGGCTGTTTATAAGCTTATAATGCTCATCCTGACTCTTGTTCTTTAATCCTGCTATGCTTCCGATGGCTATAATAACAGAATCAAAATCAAATGTTTTCTTTTTGCCGTCAGCCAAAACCGAAAGGGTGTAACCTTTTGAACTCTTTTTAATCTCTTTAACTGTTGCTTCCGTAATTACATTAACTCCCCTGTAGGAAAGCTCATTCCTTAAGCAATCAAGGATTGTGGAAGCCTGTCCGGAATAAGGATAATAATAACCGTCTCTTTTGACAGTGGAGAACACTCCAAGGCCGCAAAAGAAATCCACCAGATTATCCGGATCAAAACGGTTGATGACATTCATAATAAACTTCCTGTCACCGCCGTTATAACAGTTCTTGTTCAATTTTTCATTGGTAAAATTACATTTACCGTTTCCTGTGGCCAAAAGCTTCTTGCCTACTCTGTCATTAGCCTCAAACAACGTTACCTTAGAGGATTTGTCATGAGCAGTAATTGCCGCCATCATTCCGGAAGCTCCGCCTCCGATAACCGCTATTTTTTTCATCCAATCCCCTAATATTCAAAGAAGTTAAAGGCAACACCGAACTTGATTATTATTTTGCCTGCCGGCATGGAAACAAGTTCTTCCTCCGAGAGATTTCGAAGAGCCAAAAGAAGAATCAAATTGGCAATGGAGCCTATTACAAAGCATATACCAAAGCTTGCAAGGCCTCCGACTATATTCAAAAATCCTTTGTTTAAAAGCATCATTATTACTCCGGATAGAGCTGCCGTACCCACGGGAATTGCCAGATAACTGACAAGAGGCAGACGACATTTGAATCCGGTCATGCTAAAGAATGCATTTCCGACAGCGATAAATCCAAAGAAGATTATGAATGCAAGGAGAATTGTCTTATATCCAAATCCTCCCACGCGACTCACCATAACCATTACGCCTGAAGCCAAAATAAAGGAAACCACCGCAAGAATAAATACTGCACGCTTCTTGCTTGTGTAGCTTACAAAGGTCTTAAAATACATTGCAAGCGGCATAAATAAAACCACTAGGCAGCCAAAGGCAAACAAATCGGTTCCGGCAATATTGTCCTCTCCAAAACATCCGATAAGCAAGGAGCTTCCGATGGTCATAAGCGCAATGCTTAAAAACGCTCCCAGAACCACAATCATATGAACTCCCTCTTCCATTTTCTCTCTGGTGAATTTGAGTTCATTACGTCTGATTCCGCCGATACAGTAGTTCTTAAAGCAGATAACCATGTATTCAATAAAGAATCCAAGGAAAACTACAATCGGAAGGAATTTGCCATAAATGGCTCCGATATATACAGTACTTGATGGAGCGTCGGCCACATCAGGCTTATAGAACATACCAAACATAATAAATGCGGTAAGTACAAAGCCCCTTAATACAAATGATGTAATGTTATAGGGGAACATACCCTTGATTATTGCAGCGATAAGCTCCGGTGCAGGCTCATGATATCTGGACATGTCTCTGTCGGCGATACGTGTGTTTTTTGCACCGCCAAGATAAGTAACTGCCAGAAATACTAATTCAACAAAATAACCGAAGCAAACTGCCAAAGGAACCATAAAGGCCTTGTATGAATTGATAAACTCAGTATTATTCAAAATCGCAGACACTTTGCTGCCGTAATCCCCGCCAATCTTAGCAGCAAATATGCTTGTGACAAGAGTTACAAAATTGCAGATGATTCCGGAAAGACTTCCGGGCGCCGCAGTACCGATTCCTATAAAGAATCCTTTTAAAGGAGCAGTCAGGCACATCATAATAAATGCCGGAATAAACATTCTGATAACATTTGCGCCAAATAAAGTACCTGTGGCATATTTTGAAACCAAACCGGAAACCGCAAGAATTATAATACTTCCGATAACGGCATAGATAACGGCCAAAATAATGCCACTCTTATATACTTCAATGGCATTCTTTCCAAGGCTCTTCTGGATGCGGGAACGCATAAGTTTACCGATGATTTCAGGCATACTGTCCGTAAGCAAAATGGAAATCAAAGCAAACACTTCATAAGCGCATGCCAAATAGCCCATACCGTTTTCCTGAAGGAAAAAGGTAAGGACGAAAATATTGGCCATCAGAAGCATTCCTTTAAGCAAGCCATATTTAGTTTTCTTAATCTCCCATTGAGCCATTAATACTAATCCCTTGTAATCCCTAAAGCAGCAAGAGCAATCTCCTGCTTCTCTTCCATAATCTTTGCTTCAGCTTCTGTCATGTGATCATAGCCGCACAGGTGAAGCATGCTGTGAGCCACGAGAAAGGCAAATTCTCTTTTGACGCCATGGCCATACTTTTTGGCCTGGCTTAATACTCTCTCAACACAAATAATAATATCGCCAAGTATTACTTCCCCCGTATCAGGATCGGTAAAATCAGCACTGTTCTCTTCTATGTATTCCAAATCAAAGATTCCCGGAGTTTCAAATTCCATATTGGGAAAACTCAAAACATCCGTCTCTTTGTCGATATTCCTGAATTCCTTATTATACTCTCTTATGCCTTCAGCGTCGGTAACAAGAAGGTTTACGACAGGATTGATTGCTGCCTTTTCGTTCTTTAAAACCTCTTCTCCCACCGAAGTGGCCAGAGTTTCTATATCAAATCTGAATTTGTGTTCAGTATCGTTTTCAACGTAAAAAATCATAGTAAAGTTCCTCGTCGATGAACATCTGCTTCATGATTCTGAGTTCATCTATGGAAAGCTTGGATCTGGCAAATCTGGGACTTGCCTGTTTCTTCTTGAAGACACTGTCAATTACCTGATTGTAATCAATTTCAGTATGGCCATTCTTGATAAGATAAAGAATGGTGGTTATTACAGCGTCGGAAAAATAAAGAATGCCTGTCTCTTTTTCAACAATAAGCCCGGTGCCTGTAAGATACTCCTTAAGCACTTCTCTTGCCTTCAAAGGGAATTTATACTCTTCACATATGGGTTCCACATAACTCCAGGACTTATCGCCTCTTATTATGCCGATGGACTGATAGTATCCGCCTGCTTTGGCTGCGCCATCGTCAAGACCAAGCTTCTTGGCAATCTTGTCACAGAAATATGCCACATGAATTGACTTATAATACTCGTCTTTGTTATTTCCTTTAAGTTCAACAAGGAGTTTACACTCAGGGTCATTGATTTCCATGTAGCGATCGCGGTTTTTATAAATAACCTGTGCGGAAAAAATCTTTAAAACAATGACGATGAAAAGAATGGAAACAAATACATTAGCCACGGGAATTAAGAACCTTTCAAAAGTTAAGGTTGCATTCTCGAAGATGATAATCTCGGCAGTTTCATTCACAAGTATGGAAAGACCCGTAACAACTATGGGCACCATTACTCTGTATCTTTCATCAAGCTTGTTGAACATGCATATGCCCACAATTCCGCTGACAAAATAAAGCAAAAATACAGAAAGAGAACTTTCTGTAAGCAAAACCGAGGCAAGTAAAAATCCCGTTCCCGAAACAACACCCATTAAAGGTGTGGAGAACAGTGACATGGTAATAAAAACAGGTACTATAGGCCATCCCGTAACAGGCAGGAAAACGCAAACTGCTTCAATAATAATGCCTATAAAATACCAGAAAAACACCCTCATGGGATGTTCTAAATTGTCATACAGCAACAAATCCTCTTCTTTTCCCTGGGTAAAGAGGAAAATGAAAAGGGCGGAAAATAAAGCCATGAGACATACGTTTCTGATCATATCCGGAACAGGACAATTAAGGAAAAAACTGAAAGCTGCTACGGAAATGACATTTAACCAGAAAAATGCCAATGACAACAAATATGAAAGAATTGAACCTGAGCCGTTTGATTTATTATCGGCGGTTTTGTTTTCTGCCATCGTCACTCTTCTTGCTCCTTGACTCGTATTTTTCGTAAGCATTAACAATCTTTTGTACCAAAGGATGTCTTACAACGTCCTTCGATGTCAAATTACAAAAAGCGATATCTTCAATCTTGGACAGAACCTTGGTTGCCACATCAAGTCCCGAAACGGTACCCGCAGCCAAATCCTTCTGGCTGGCATCACCAGTTACAATTACTTTTGAGCCAAACCCGATTCTTGTCAAAAACATTTTCATTTGGGCCGGTGTTGTATTCTGAGCTTCATCAAGAATAATATAAGCATTATCGAGAGTTCTTCCTCTCATATATGCCAAAGGAGCCACTTCAATAAGCCCCTTCTCCATATTCTTGGCGAAGTTTTCAGGACCCATTATCTGATATAAAGCATCATACAAAGGTCTCAAATAAGGATCGACTTTACTTTGCAAATCACCGGGTAAAAAACCAAGTTTCTCACCTGCTTCAATGGCGGGTCTCGTAAGAATAATTCTTGAAACCTCATCATTTCTGAAGGCAGTTATTGCCATAGCCATGGCAAGATAAGTCTTTCCTGTACCCGCAGGTCCGAGGCCAAAGGTTATCATGTTGTTCTTTATGGCATCAACATACTCCTTTTGACCAAGGGTTTTGGGTTTAATAGGTTTTCCGCCGATGGTATGACAAATTATGGCGTCATCCATACAATCTAAATTCTTAACCTGTTCTTCCATACTCATAGCTATAGCGTAGTCAACTCCGGATTCTTCGATTTCATTTCCTTTAAGGGACTGCTCAAAAAGTCTGTTCAAAACAGCCGAAGCCCTTCTGACACCGGCTTCGTCTCCGGAGATATTTACGCCGTCTCTGTTAACAACCGTAACTCCGAAACTTCTTTCAATCTTTTTGACATACAAATCATTATAGCCAAACACATTCAAAATGTGGTTTGACGGTACATCCATGTGAAAAAGGGCCATGCTGCTTCTGCTCCTTAAGCCTCACCAAAAAGTTCTGAATAAACCTTATCAACGAAATTGTCCAGGAAAGCCTCGTCCAAGTTCATAAACTTGTCCGAGAGGCTTTCTTTGAGCAATTCACATCTTTTAAAATAAAGTTCTTCTTCGGCTAAATCCGATTCTTCCGAATCAATATTTGCCCCGATTGTGTCAGCCAGATTTGAATTTTTACAATACTCAAGCATGGCACTGTAAAGATTCTTCTCAGATTTTGCTTCCTTCTGGAATCGGGTGGAATTAACCATAGATACAAACCCCAATACGATAAAAAGGCCAAACATTGCAAACATAACGCCATAGATTAAAAACTTGGCATTAGGATTAAGACTTACAGGAAAAATGCCGGTAACCACCAAAACCATTGCGATCATACCGACCAATCCCACCATTAAAAAAGTCCAGGCGGATGAACGATTATCATTCGCTTTGCTTTCACTATCAATGTATACGCCCATAAAAACCCCCATTAAATAAACACTTATTTATTGTTCAAATAATCATCAATACCTTTGGCAGCAGCTTTACCAGCTCCCATTGCAAGAATAACTGTTGCAGCACCGGTAACTGCGTCACCACCTGCATAAACAGCATCTTTGCTGGTCTTTCCTGTCTCTTCCTCAGCCACAATACATTTTCTTCTGTCGGTATCAAGGCCGATTGTTGTTGAAGAAATCAAAGGATTAGGTGATGTTCCGAGAGACATGATAACTGTATCTACATCAATCACGAACTCAGAACCCTTAACCTCAACAGGTCTTCTTCTTCCGGACTCATCAGGCTCACCAAGTTCCATTCTGATGCACTTGATTCCGTTAACCCATCCGTTTTCATCTGCAAGGATTTCAACAGGGTTGGTAAGAAGGTTAAAGATGATTCCTTCCTCTTTAGCGTGATGTACTTCTTCAACTCTGGCAGGAAGTTCTTCTTCACTTCTTCTGTAAACGATATGAACCTCAGCTCCAAGTCTTAAAGCTGTTCTAGCAGCATCCATTGCTACGTTACCGCCACCAACAACTGCAACCTTTTTACCCTTCATAATAGGTGTGGGTGCTTCCTCTTTGAAAGCCTTCATAAGGTTGTTTCTTGTAAGATACTCATTTGCTGAGAATACACCGTTTGCCTGCTCTCCGGGAATTCCCATGAACTTGGGTAAACCGGCACCGCTTCCGATGAATACTGCATCAAAGCCTTCTTCGTTAAGAAGCTCATCGATGGTAATTGACTTACCGACAACAACGTTTGTCTCTATCTTTACGCCAAGGCTCTTAACGTTCTCGATTTCCTTTGCAACGACTTTGGTCTTGGGAAGTCTGAACTCAGGAATGCCGTAAACAAGAACTCCGCCTGGCTCATGTAATGCTTCAAAAATTGTTACTTCATAGCCAAGCTTTGCCAAGTCTCCCGCACATGTTAAACCTGCAGGGCCGGAACCGATAACAGCAACTTTCTTACCGTTAAGGCTCTTTGCTCCCTCGGGTTTAATTCCGTTTTCTCTTGCCCAGTCGGCAACAAATCTCTCAAGTTTACCGATTGAAACAGGCTCACCCTTAATGCCTCTTATGCACTTACCTTCACACTGGCTCTCCTGAGGACAAACACGTCCGCAAACAGCGGGAAGAGAACTGGATTCAGAAATAATCTTGTATGCTTCCTTAAAGTTTCTCTCCTTAACCTGCGCAATAAATCCGGGAATATTGATGGAAACAGGGCAGCCCTGCATGCAAAGCGCATTCTTACAGTTGAGACATCTTCCTGCTTCAGCTACAGCTTCCTCTTCGTTATATCCGAGACACACCTCTTCGAAATTGCGTGCGCGCTCTTTTGCATCCTGCTCTCTGACAGGTACCTTCTTCATTACATCCATTACTTGTCACCTCCGCAATTTCCGCATCCGCCGTGGTGAGTGTCGCCCTCGGTGAGTGCAAGATATGCTCTTCCTTCTTCAGTTTTATATAACTGCTGACGCTTCATTGCCTGATCAAAGTCAACTTTGTGTCCGTCAAACTCGGGACCGTCAACACAGGCAAATTTAACTTCTCCGTCAACAGTAAGTCTGCAGGCTCCACACATTCCTGTTCCGTCAACCATAATAGGGTTCATGGAAACGATAGTGGGAATGCCAAGCTCTTTTGTAAGCTTACATACAAACTTCATCATGATCATAGGACCGATGGCAACGCATACATCATACTTTTTACCTTCGTTAACAAGATCCTCGATAACCTTGGTTACCATACCGCTTCTGCCATATGAACCATCGTCTGTAGTGATATAAAGGTTTCCTGCAACGGCTTTCATCTCATCTTCATAGATAAGTAAATCTTTTGTTTTGGAACCGATAATAACATCAGCATTTACGCCGTTATTGTGTAACCATTTAACCTGGGGATATACAGGTGCGGTTCCGAGACCGCCGGCTACGAAGAGGATGCTCTTTTTCTTAAGATCATCAATATTCTCTTCAATAAATTCGCTGGGTTTTCCAAGGGGTCCAACGAAATCAGCGAAAGAATCGCCTGCCTTCAAATCAAGCATTCTCTTGCTGGAGGCACCTACTGCCTGAACAACTATTGTAACTGTTCCTTTTTCTCTGTTGTAATCACAAACGGTCAAAGGAATACGCTCGCCGTCCTCGTCTATTCTGACGATTACGAATTGACCGGGCTGACAGCTTCTTGCAGCCCACTTAGCTTCAACTTCAAGATATTGAATATTTTCAGCTAATCTCTTAGAATCAACAATTCTGTACATTTCTAAACCCTTTCTAATAATAATTTCCGCTTAAAATTCAAAAAATACATAGTTATTTTTTTCGTCCAAGCCTAATCTGTATCGCTTACCGTCGTAGAGGCCTACGGCAAACAAAGCGCCGGTTCTTGTACGGACGCCATTTTCGTCCTCCATAATCTCGGCAATTATATAAAAGTCTCCTGCATTATCAATATTGGTCACGTATTGATAAAGATAGAGATACCTTCCGTAAATCTCCATGGAACGACCGTCTGCATCATAAATCTTATTTATCTCGATCATTCCGTCAACAATGGACTTTTGAGCAGTTTCAATGCTGACATTGGTTTTAATGCTTAAATTATAGTTTCTTGATGTTATCTCACCGCACTCACCCATCTCGTTATAAGTAATAAATCTGTATTCAGACTTGCCAAGGGGCATGTGAATGGGTGTTTTATATTCAAAACTGCTTGTCGTAGGGTCCGTTCCGTCCGTTGTGTAAAAAACTCTCGTCCCCTCAAACACGTCAACTTCGATTAATGTGGGACTGGTATAATCTCCGCTGTATGTAAGAACCTCAGGTGTCAAAGGTGCATCAGCGTCAATATGGTATTTCTTGGATACTATTCTGCTTTCAACTCCATAGGAATTTAAAGTAAATGCGGATACAACATGGTCTCCCGTTTCAAGGAAAATGGGGGAGCTGTAAACTTCGCTTTCGGTTGTGGGCAATGTGCCGTCAACTGTATAGTAAATGTCTCCTCCGGATTTCGAAGAAAGTTTAAGGGGAATAACCTCCTCGTAAGTACCCTCATCATAGGAAAAATCCGGTTCAGAGCATTTATATTCCTGGAAAGGGTTAGTAATGTCGTTATCTCCCATTGCCAGTAGAAAATCGCTAAGAGCCTTGTAGTTTCCTCTTGAAACATACAAATCAACAGTACTCTTGCAGGAATTGTACCTTAAATCAATTTCAGCCGAATCATCCGCAACAACTTCCTTGTAAAGAAGCAATGCGCTTTCCTCATCTCCCATTGCCAGGTTGACGTTTGCAAGATAATAGGTTGCAAGACTGTCGTGACCCTTTAATTCAAGAATATGTCTGTAGGTTTCGGCAGCTTCTCTAAGTTCACCGTTTGATACATGTTTGCTTGCTTTATCAAGCTGATATTCGTAATTCGTATATCTGTAATCAAGAAAAAACCACAACAATCCAAAGGCAAGTATAAGGACTATAAAAATAGCGCCCATAATACCTACCGCCTTCAGATTCTTGGCAAGAAATTCTTTTCTTAATCTATTGTCTTCTTCGGAATCGTCAACCGCATCTTCTTCATCCGATTCCGTATCAGAATTCTTCTTTGAATGCCATTCAATAGCTTCATCGGCAACATCAGACAGAATCTGGGTTATGCTGTTTTCAATTTCAGGATCGAAATCAGGGACAATCTTAATCTCTTCACCGCAGAATTCACAGTAAAGCTTGCCCTCCTCAATCTCTTTACCGCACTTTGGGCAGATCATTTTGTCTTATTCTCCACAGCAGCCACACAGTTATTCATAAGCATTGCTATTGTCATGGGGCCTACGCCACCGGGAACGGGAGTGATTGCGGAAGTCTTATCCTTAACGCTTTCAAAATCCACGTCTCCGCATAATTTACCGTCTTCATTTCTATGGATACCCACATCAATGACTACAACTCCGTCTTTAACATAAGAATCGTCTATAAATTTGGGTTTTCCGATGGCAACCACAAGTATATCCGCTCTTTTGGCAACTTCCTTTAAATCCTTTGTTCTTGAATGGCAAACAGTAACTGTACCATTCTCACGAAGCAAAAGAAGTGCCATGGGCTTACCGACGATATTGCTTCTTCCGATAACAACGCACTCTTTGCCTTCAATGGCAACGTTGTATCTCTTCAAAAGTTCAATGATTCCTGCGGGAGTACATGAAACAAGTCCCTCTCTTCCCACACAAAGTGAACCCACATTTGAAATATGGAAACCGTCAACATCCTTTGCAGGATCAATGGCCATTATCACCTTATCCTCATCAATTCCCTTGGGAAGGGGAAGCTGAACAAGAATACCGTCAATACTTGCGTCATCATTAAGTTTCTTAATAAGTTCCAAAAGTTCAGCCTCAGATGTGCTCTCAGGTAATTCAAAGCTCTTGGAATTAATACCGCAGTATTCGCAGGCTTTCTTTTTGTTATTTACATATACCTGGCTGGCAGGATCTTCACCTACCAAAACAACTGCCAGAGTAACTTCTCTTCCTTTTTTCGAAAGAGCTGCAACCCTTTCTTTTACTTCATCTTTTATCTGTGATGAAATCAGTTTCCCGTCTATAATCTGAGTCATTCTTCCAAAACCTTTCTTAGAATAATCCGGTAATAACACCTTCGTCGCTTACATCAATTCTGAATGCAGCAGGCGATTTGGAAAGCCCGGGCATTGTAACGATTTCACCTGTAAGTGCAACAACAAAGCCCGCGCCGGCACTGACATATACTTCTCTTATTGTAAGTTCAAAGCCATCAGGTCTTCCCAGTAAATTAGGGTTATCTGAAAGAGAATACTGTGTCTTTGCCATACAAATCGGTGTCTTGTCAAAACCAAGCTCAGTAAGCTTTTTAATCTGATTAAGAGCTGTTGTTGAGTAGCTTACGCTTCCGGCTCCGTAAATCTCCTTGGCTATTTTCTCAATCTTATCCTTAATGGGAAGATTCTTGTCATATATGGGAGCAAAATGAGATTCCTTCTTCTCAATTGTCTCAACAACTTTTGCAGCAAGCTCTCTTCCGCCTTCTCCGCCCTTTTCCCAAACTTCGGAAAGAGCAAATTCACAGTTTCTTGCTTCACAGAACTCTTTAACAAAGTTTAATTCTTCATCCGTATCAGAAGAAAATCTGTTAAGTGTAACAACAACGGGAACATTGTACTTCTGCAGGTTCTCGATGTGCTTTTCAAGGTTTACGATGCCCTTCTTTAAAGCTTCAACATTAGGTTCGCCAAGATCACTCTTGGGAACAAGGCCGTTATACTTGAGTGCTCTTACTGTTGCAACCAAAACTACGGCATCAGGCTTAAGTCCTGCAAGAACGCATTTAATATCAAGGAATTTCTCTGCGCCAAGATCTGCTCCGAATCCTGCTTCCGTAATTGCGTAATCCGCCATCTTTATTGCTGCCTTTGTAGCTCTTACAGAGTTACATCCATGTGCAATGTTTGCAAAAGGACCACCGTGAATTAACACGGGGGTATTTTCAAGGGTCTGAACAAGGTTGGGTTTTAATGCATCCTTTAACAATGCAGCCATAGCTCCGACTGCGTTTAAATCCTTTGCGGTAACAGGCTTTCCTTTGTAGTTATATCCAACAACTATTCTTGAAAGTCGCTCTTTTAAATCCTTCATGTCAGATGCAAGGCAAAGGATAGCCATTATCTCACTGGCTACAGTTATAACGAAGTGGTCTTCTCTTACAAAGCCATCGCTCTTCTTTCCAAGGCCCACAACGATATTACGAAGAGCCCTGTCATTCATATCCTCGCAACGCTTCCAGGAAATGTTTCTGGAATCAATTCCAAGCTCGTTTCCCTGATGGATATGGTTATCTATTATTGCAGCCAAAAGGTTGTTGGCTGAAGTAATTGCGTGAAAATCTCCGGTAAAATGAAGGTTGATATCCTCCATGGGAACAACCTGTGCATAACCGCCGCCGGCAGCTCCGCCCTTAATACCAAAGCAAGGTCCCAAGGAAGGCTCTCTTAAAGCAACAACTGCTTTCTTTCCGATTAAGGACATGGCCTGTCCAAGGCCTACGCTTGTTGTAGTCTTACCTTCACCTGCGGGTGTGGGATTAATGGCTGTAACAAGAATAAGCTTTCCGTCCTTGTTGTCCTTGATCTTATCAAGATACTCGTCGGAAAGCTTCGCCTTATACTTTCCGTAATACTCAAGATAGTCTTCATCAATTCCTATCTTTGCAGCTACTTCCTTAATGGGAAGCATTTTGGCATTTTGAGAAATTTCAATATCGCTTAACATCCGTTTCCTCCGGTTTTAGTTTATACGTCCTCATCCAAAAGACGTTCGAATTCGGCTTCTGTCATAAGAACCTTTCTGGGTTTGGTTCCCTCTTCTTCCCCAACAACACCATAATCACAAAGCTGGTCCATAATTCTGGCCGCTCTGTTAAATCCTATTCTGAACGCTCTCTGGAGCATTCCGATGCTACCCTTATCTTTATCGATGATAAATCTGCCTGCATCCGCAAACAGTTCATCAAGACCACTGCCTGATGATGAAGCTCCTCCTCCCGCGGATCCCGAAGAATCCATACTCTTCATCTGCTCAAGCACCTCGTTGCTTTGCTCCTCTGAGCCATAATCCTGGTTCTTCAAGGACTCAACAACAGCTTTTACTTCCTCATCCGACACAAACGCGCCCTGAATTCTGGCAGGCTTTGTGTATCCCTGAGGATAGAAAAGCATATCGCCCTTACCTAAAAGCCTTTCTGCACCGTTCATATCAAGAATGGTTCTTGAATCAACACCGCTGGATACGGCAAAGGCAACACGGCTTGGCATATTGGCCTTAATAAGGCCTGTAATAACGTCAACAGACGGTCTTTGCGTTGCAATGATAAGATGAATGCCCGCAGCTCTTGCAAGCTGTGCTAGACGGCAAATTGCCTCCTCTACTTCACCTGGGGCTACCATCATAAGGTCCGCAAGCTCATCTACAATAATTACAATCTGAGGAAGCTTCTCAGCGTCACTTCCTTCAGCCTGTAAAGATTCAACATACTTGTTATAGCTTGCCAGATCTCTTACTTCAGCATCGGCAAACTTCTTATATCTGTCTGTCATTTCGGCAACACCCCAGTGAAGCGCACTTGCAGCTTTCTTAGGGTCTGTAACAACAGGCACAAGAAGGTGCGGAATTCCGTTATAAACGGACAATTCAACAACCTTCGGGTCAATCATTATAAGTTTAACTTCTTCAGGTGTGGCCTTATAAAGAATACTCATAATAAGAGTATTGATGCACACACTCTTACCGGAGCCTGTGGCACCTGCAATAAGCATGTGAGGCATCTTTGCAATATCAGCCACAACAACCTTACCCGCAATATCCTTACCAACCGCAAAAGCAAGCTTTGAAGAAAAGTTCTTATATTCCTTGCTTTCAAGCAATTCTCTTAAAGAAACGGCCGAGTTCTCCTTATTTGGAACCTCAATACCGATTGCCGCTTTACCCGGTATGGGAGCCTCAATACGAATATCCGTTGCCGCAAGGTTAAGCTTAATGTCATCTGTAAGTCCGAGAATCTTGCTAACCTTTACACCCATCTCAGGCTGCATCTCATATCTTGTTACAGCAGGTCCTTGAGAAATGTCGGTAATGGTTACATGGACTCCGAAATTGGCGAGAGTCTGCTGTAAAAGCCTTGCAGTCTCCTTAAGATCATTAGTGTTTGCACCCGAGCTTCCCTTGCCCTTTTTAAGAAGATTGATGGAAGGAAGCTTGTAGGCTCTCTTTATCTTCTTTCTGGGTGCGGGGATTATTTCATCATCCTCTTCACGCATATCAGGAGCAATTACGGATTTGGGTCTTACAGGTGCGGCAGGAATAATCTCATCGTATTCCTCCACATCATCAGGACCTTCTTCCTCTTCGCCGTATATATTCATCTGCCCGCCGGTATGAATTCTTATTTTGTCAAAATCCGTTACCGCAGGTTCTCCTTTATTCTCTTCCACGGCAGTTTCGTCATAGTTGTAGGTAATCTCGTGAACATCTTCACTCTCACCGTAATTGTCAGCATCGGTAAGGCTGGTGTTAACCATAACGCCGGAAACCTTCTTCTCCATTCGAAGAATCTTCTCGGTCTCCTCCTGTTCTTCTCTTGTGGCGCGCTCCTCTTCAAGTCTGCGACGCTCCTCAGCCATAAGCCTTCTTTCTTCTTCTCTGGCTTCACGCTTGGCCTGTCTTCTGGCCTTGGCGTCCTCCATTCTCGAATAGCGCTCCTTGGCGTTATTAATTCTTCTTTCCTCGTCAGCTTTGGTATAAGCAGATACCGCTTCTTTACCTTCACGCATACCCTTGGAAATGGACTTGCCTGTAAGAATAATCAGGCAAACAACAATTAAAACAACTACAACCAATACTGCTCCGACTGTATCAAGCAGTTTCCAGAGAGCAAAAGCAAGGCTGCCGGCAATTAATCCGCCGCCGGATTTGTTCTCAGAACAATATGTATAAATATTTACAATACTGTAGCTGTCTCTGGAGATGTTTGAAAGATAGTCCGCCAGAATACTGATAAGAACAAAAAGTACAGATACAGTGATAACTTTTCTCTTGGCAATTTTATTTCCCGGATTAAGGAAAATAAAAGCGAAAGCAAAAAATACAAAAATCGGCATTACATAGTTCATGAAACCGAAAACACCAAAAAGCACGTCCCGGATTACAACCGCCACGCCATTTTTTACTATTCCCAAATTACAAAGAAACAAAAATACACATAACGCAAATAAGAGCAGCAAGCTGATATCGCTAAAAATCTGCCCTTCTTCTGCTGTGACCTTTTTCTTGCGGGAGGTACTTTTTCTGCCTCTTGTGGATCTTGTGGCCATCTAGCCGTATTCCTCGCATTTCCTAAAAATCTAGTTAATAATTATACCATAATACAGGTATAATTGTCATATGTTTTATTCAGCTTCCATAAAATACAATCTGCTTGCCATATCCTGGAAGAAAGCCGCCTGATCGTTGAATCCGGTACCCGCATAATTGGGCTTAAGATTAACTCCGGCATCCATAAGGAACTCTCCGCTTAAGCGATAATCTTCCTTCTCTCCGTCAAGCTTAACAAATTTGGCAGCAATATCTAACATCACGGAATCCTGCTTTAAGGCTACGGGGGAAATCATGTTGACAAGATCCCCGAATTCCCTGATATCAACAGATTTGTCAATGTTATAGAAGTGATATTTCAAATTTCTGTCAAGACCCAAGGCATCGTAGTGCCTGTAGGTAGTATTGGGTGTAACCCTGTTTTGTAAAATCAGAGCAACCGCTCTTCTCTTGTCCTTTGAAACACAGGTCCAAACCGTGTTGTTACTGTCATCAAAGCTCTTGCTTCTGTAGAAAGTTCCATAGGAGATTACATCTCTCCACTTCTTGTAAAGCTTAATCTGCTCTTTTAACTCATCCTTTTCCTTCTGCTTCATCTCGCAAAGGTTATATTCATATCCGAGATTTCCGAAGAAAGCCACGTTAAATCTTGTATCAAGAGGTGTCTTTCTCAAGGTCTGATGATTGGGACAGTTTGAAACATGGGCTGTAACCGTATTCATGGGGTAGCCGTAGCTGTATCCGTTCTGAATAAAGGCTCTCTGATACGCATCGGTATCATCGCTGGCCCAAATCTGGGAGAAATAGCAAAGAGCTCCCAAATCGAACCTGTTACCGCCTGATGAGCATCCCTCAAACAAAATCTTCGGGAATCTCTCAGTGAGAGTTTTGAGAATTCTATAAAGTCCCAATATATATCTGTGAGCGACTTCACCCTGCTTTTCTGCAGGAAGTGATGCCGAAAATACATCTGAAAAAATGCGGTTCATATCCCATTTCACGTAGGAAATATCCGCTGAACCAAAGACTTCCGTCATGGAATCTATAACAAAATCGCAGACTTCATCCCTGGTTAGATCTAGAACTCTCTGATTACGGCCCTCTGTGTGGGCTTTGCCCGGTATATCCATGGCATAATCAGGGTGAGCCTTATAAAGCTTACTCTTCACATTAATCATCTCGGGTTCAACCCAGATGCCAAAATCAAGTCCAAGAGCTTTTATCTTGTCAGCTGCGCCCTTTAAACCGCCTGGGAATTTCTTGGTGTTAACAAACCAGTCACCCAAAGACGATGTGTCGTCATTTCTCTCGCCAAACCATCCGTCGTCCAAAACAACAAGTTCTGCGCCTATATTCTTGGCTTCCTTGGCGAGGTCAACAAGCTTTTTCTCATTAATCTTAAAATACGCAGCTTCCCAGCAATTCAAAAGAACGGGTCTGAGTTTCTTCTTCCATGTTCCACGCAAAATATGCCCTCTTACAAAGTCATGCATATTCAAGCTTATTCCGTTAAAGCCCATGGGCGAATAAGAAAGAACCGCTTCAGGACTTACAAACTCGCTTCCGCCATCTATTACATATTCAAAGCCCGCAGGATTAATACCTGTCAAAAACCTCATTTTCCCAAAAGCACTGCAGTCGAAAATCTCCGCATGGTTTCCGGAATACAAAAGGTTAAAGCCAAAACAATCTCCTTTTTGTTCATCAGTGCCTTTCTTGGAAAGAATTACAAAAGGATTGGCACGGTTTGAAGACACGCCGCAAACGCTGGAATTGATATAGCATCCTGCATCAAATGAAACGCTGTGTCTCTCCATCTCTCTGGTCCAGGAGCCGTTAAAAGTAAGGACTTCATAATCGTCCTTGGCAAAATCAACCTGAGCGCTCATGAGTCTGAAAAGTCTTACTGACTCTTCACCGTCATTAACAAGTCTTGCGTAACGTGTAATCACATCACAGTCTTCATAAACAAGATAGTGCAGTTCCAGAGTCATCTCGTAGTTACGGTCTTTTAAAGTGACAACAAGATGCTCGTAATCTCCCGACTCATTGTAGGCTCTGGGAAGAATTCCGTCGTCAAGGCTTTCGTTTATTACTTTCGATTCGTAGTACACAAAATCGCAGGTTCTGCTTCCGTCCTCATGAGCAATCTCAACAAAAGGCGCTCTGATATCGCCTTTTCCGTATCCGCTCATTTCAAGCTTCATATCTTCAAGACAAACATTGGAAAACTCTGAATCATATGCCAGGGAGCATCCCGGAACGAATGCATTCTTTTCCCTTAAGGCAGAAACATTCTTCTCATCAAGATTAATTTTCCTGCCATAATACAAATGCTCAAGATGGCCCGATACAGTCTTTTCAAAACAATATGAAGTATTACAAGTCTCAAGAACAAACAGATTACCTGTTACTTTGATCATTGATTGCCTCCGCTAATGTTGAAATGGATCTCAATGGGTTTGGTGTGAATTCCTCTGATTGTCAGAGTGGCTTCTCCGCTCTTGCCTTTACTCTTTACGTAGGTTCCGGCCATGCCGCCCTGAAGGTTAAGGCACGCAGGTCCGATTAATTCTGCGGCTCCCTCGATTGAAAGGGTTATGGGATCATTGTAGAAAGGAAGAACATTTCCCTTCTGATCCAGAGCTCTTATTCGAACCTCAGTCACATCATAAGAGTTCTCTTCCTTAAGTTCGGTCTTATAAACATTGGCTTCAAGAACCACCTCGCGGAAAGGCTCTTTAATAACACTGGCAACAACTTCTCCGTCTTTAATGGCGTCAAATCTGTAAACAGTGGCTTCTCCGCCCCACTCACCGATGTATTTGCCATATAGATTCACCAAAGTAGAGTATTTGATTTTATCAACGGTAAGGACTTTGGCTGCCAGTAAATAAAACTTCTTGGGAGCGCTTTCAAGTCCGTAACGACTGGCCATGTTAAGACCCTTTTTAAGGTCCTTGGCTACAGAAGGTTTATAATGCTCAACGGTTTCCATCTGATCTCCCACGAAATCGTCAATCATTACGGGACCGTGAATCATGTTCTTAAATGTGGAATCCTTAACGTTATATTCGGATATGAACCTGTCGTTCTTGTACATCTTGATAACGTCAGCGTTTGTTACAGCCCACAGTTCATCCTTGATTCCTGCAGGATGCTCACCAATGTCAAGTGACGATGAAATGTAGAGAACAGGCTTTTTATCCTGCTGTGCAGCGTAAATGTTGGCAGCAGGCTTCATGTTTCTGAACATATCCATAACGCCGTGGTAGCAGATTCTGTCTCCGCTTCCGAAGTCCTTATGGGTATTGTAGTCTGCATAAACCCATCCGAATCCGCCTGCAACGCCTTCCTCACCGTAATATGCGTTTATAACTCTTGCATGACGAAGGAAATGCTCCGTTCTGTGCAGCTCGTCATCGTAAGACTTGGTGGGGAACATGTGCCCATTGTATTCGGAAATAAGGAAGCCCTTATTCATGTCGGTTGTAACGTCGCTCTTGTGACGACAACCGGGTGTCTTTCCGTCATGGCTGAAGTCGTTATAAGTATAAACATCCTCCAAAAGGCTGCTCTTCTTAATAAATCTGACACCGCCGGTCTGTCTGAAGGGATCAAGTTCATGTGCCAGATCATTGGTCTTTTCGTAAAGTTCATCATCATCCTGGGATTCGTTGATTCTTACGCCCCAAAGAATAATTGATGTGTGATTTCTGTACTGAAGGATCATATCCCTTGTGTTTTCAATGGCCTGCTTCTTCCAGGCGTCGTCTCCCACATACTGCCATCCGGGAATCTCTGTGAAAACAAGGATTCCTATCTCATCGCATCTGTCAATGAAATAATGGCTCTGAGGATAATGGCAGGTTCTTACGGCGTTAAGTCCAAGCTCATTTTTAAGAACGTCCGCATCCATCTCCTGCATGGACTTGGGCATTGCGTAACCAACATAAGGATAGCTTTGGTGTCTGTTAAGACCTCTGATGGTAAGTTTCTTGCCGTTGAGATAAAATCCGTCAGCTTTGAATTTGGCTTTTCTGAAGCCCGCTCTTATAACTCTTTCATCAATAACGTTTCCGTTTCTTAAAAGCTTAACCTTGAAATCATAGAGGTTTGGTTCATCGGGACTCCAAAGCTTGGGAGACTCTTCGATAATACCTTTTCTCTCGAAGATTTTCTTGCCTTCTCTGATTCGAATTTCAAGGTCTTTGCCGCCAAAGGAATCAATTACTTTATAATCCCCGGATTTATGCTCGGCATAAGATATCTCTATGTCAAAATCACCTTCGGTCTCCTCACTTAATTCAAAGGTCAAGAAATAACCCGCCTTTTTGACAGCATCATCCTTGACGGATACCTTGGGATTGACATAAAGGTTCTCGAAATGGCATTTATCGAGAATATCAATATAAACATCTCTGTAAATTCCGCCATAGGTCATGTAATCAATCACAAAACCGAAAGGAGGAACGTTTATATCCTCTTTGCTGTTGACTTTGACAGTCAAGAGGTTGTCACCGCCGTATATAAGCTTTTCGGAAAGATTTACGCTGAAAGCCGTGTAACCGCACTGATGAAAAGCCACTTCTTCTCCGTTAAGGAAAACCGTAGCCTCATGTCCGACACCGTCAAAGGTAAGAATTACGCTCTTGCCTCTCCACTCTTCCGGTGCATTAATCTTTCTTCTGTAACCTGAAACGAACTGATATATGGACTCATCGAAATAATGAAAAGGTGTCTCGGCGTTAGTATGAGGAATCCTTACGGGTTTTAAGTTGGCTTCGTTAAAACCGGGGTTTTTCAGTTCATCACTATAATCACTTGAATAGAGCCAATTCTCGTTTAAATAAACTCTTTGATTCATGGTATCCTCCCATTTACAGGCAATCACCGTTTGAAGAAATCACGTCTTTTAAAAGATAAGCTGAATCCTTAAGGATTCTCTTTTGTGTCTGATAATCCACATAAACTATTCCGAAGCGCTTGGAATAACCAAAGAACCACTCGAAGTTATCCATTAATGACCATTCAAAATATCCGGCAACATTGGTTCCGTCCTCAGCACTTCTTCTTAAAGCCAAAAGGTATCTGTGCAGGAAGTCCACACGAGGGCCGTCATGTACTTTTCCGTCCATGGAAACCCAATCATTTCCACTCATGCCGTTCTCTGTGATAATAACAGGCTTGCCATATCTTTCATAAAGGAATTTGGGTGCCCAATATAAGCAATCCGGTGTCACATTCCATCCCATGGATGTCTGTGGCATACCCTCGGGATACTTAATCTCCTTAGGCCCATCGGCAGTCATCTCAGACTCGCAGCCCTGATAGATGTTAAGTCCGAAGAAGTCAACTTCTGAGCTGATTAATTCAAGCTCTTCTTTGGAAAAATCAGGTAAATGATCTCCATACCTCTCTATAAGGCCTTTAGGAAGTTGACCTTTCATAATGGGTTCGGAATATAATCCGAGATTGAAAAGTGTATCCCTGAAATTATCAGAGGTTACTTCAAATGTCAGCTTTACAGATGCTTCGATATCCTCTTTTGTTACACCGGTTCCAACTTTATCTCCGGTGAAACCGTTTACTCTCTCACCTCTGAATGTGGGATAATATGTGCTGCCGCAGGCAGCAAATCCGATTTTCGATTCAGGAGAGAGATTTCTGATTACTCTCACTGATTTGCCATGGGCGAGAAGAAGATTTTTCCAGATAAGGAATGCCTCTTTCTTTGAAACGACCCATCCGGGAGCATGCTCTCTCGTAAGGTATCCGAGGCATAAAATGCAAGCCATTTCATTTATTGTGAAGTAATTCTTTACTCGATCTTTGAAATGAGACACCAGAACTTTGGTATACTCTTCAAACCACTGTACGGAATCGGGATTGAGCCATCCGCCCCTCTTCTGAAGTTCAAAGGGCAAATCCCAGTGATAAATGGTCATGTAAGGCTCTATGCCGTTCTTTAAAAGCTCGTCAACAAGATTGTCGTAATAAGCAAGACCTGCCTCATTTACCTTTCCGGTTCCATCGGGCATGACTCTGGCCCAGTCTACGGAGAATCTGTATGCCTTGAGGCCAATTTCTTTCATAACAGCCACGTCTTCTTTATATCGATGGTACTGGTCACAAGCTACGTCACCATTGTGCATAGAATAAACATGGGAGTTTTCTTCCTTGCAGAAAACATCCCAAATGTTTAAACCCTTTCCATCTTCATAGGCAGCGCCCTCAACCTGATAAGAGGCTGTAGCGGCTCCCCAAATAAAATCCTTTGAAAATGCCATAAATAATAATCTCCTTAAATCAATCTAAAATATCATAATCGTCGTCATCACCGACTGCGATATCGTAATCATTAAGCAATGCTTCATCAATCTCATGATCATAATCGACAACTCTGCTTACATGCTTCTTAGGCTCAGGGATAGGGCTCTTGAAGAACTTAATCTTGGGTTCCTCAGCCTCTTTTTCCTTCTCTTCAAGAACATGCTCCATAACTTCGGCAGCAGCCTCGGTTTCCTCGTATTCTTCAGTCTCAGATACAGTGGAAACAAAGCCCTCGGGAGTCATAACAAACATTGCACCTGCAAGAAGAGATGCACCAAGCACAAGTCCAAAATAAACCACGCTTAAATCTTCAAAACGTGTTATATCCACCTGCAAAAATGCCAGGGAAGAAAGGAATACTATCATTCCGCCCAAACATCCTTCGGTAAGCTTTCTTGAGAAATAGGCATAGACCCCCAAAATCGCCACAAATGCCACTGCAAAAGTGTCAACCGAATAAAGAACCGGTATCCTTGTGTAATAATCGAATTTAAGGGTTAAATCGGGGTCAAATCCAAGGAAGAAGGTGAAGGCCGCATAAGCAAGTATTGCCGTTACGCAAATGAGAATTGCAAGCAAATATTTGGATACAGGCTTACTCTCAGGCTCGTCATCACTCCATTTGTCTCCAATAAAAGCAATTGCTGCCGATAAGAAAAGCAAAATTATACCGAAAAGGTTGTCGTAGGTAATGGTACCTATAACAAGTCCCAGTAAAATCGCAGAAACAATAAGTCCCTTGTTGCTGCTTTCATAGTATACGGCTTTGTAAATCAGGCTAAGCCAGAAGAATGCTATGGCAAAAACAGCATAAAACACCCAGAAGGTATTGATTCTAAAGTATGAAAACAGCTGTCCCGGAAGGAAACATGAAAGTAAAGAGAATATGATTCCACCCCAGTATCCGGAGAATTTGCACACTCCGATAAGCATGAATACAAAGGCTATCATTTTGATTAAGAACTGAACAAATATAGCTGCGTAAGCATGATTTCCGATGAAGGAAAATACCCCAAACATAATTCCCTTGAAAGCAAAATCAGAGAAATTGCCGTCAGGGAGGAAGCCTTTACCGCCCACATAAGCGTCACTTACAACGCTTAAATTGGCCAGGTCATCGGAATTCACGTTAAGTACAATTCCTCCAAAGGCTATGTAGCCCATATAAGTCATGGATGCTGCCACAACAATAAAGAAAATCAAAGGCATTACAAAGGCCTTGATTTCCTTACCTTCAAGCGAATCCTTAATCTTTTTTACAACGAAAAAGAGGCCTGCGCCCAGCAACAAGCAAAGGCACACGCCACCCACATAGTAATAAATCTCGGTTAGACCGAAATTCTTAGCAACGAAATATTGTGTCCCAAGGGTCAAAAAGAAGGCACCGAAAACCACAAACAAAGTCCAAATAACGAAATTAAACCATGTTTTCTTCCAAACCATCTTTTAAACCCCCAAGAGTATTATTTGTTATCGTATAACCATTTTTCTTCGTGATAACGAGGTCGATGTTTAACCTCAACATATATTTTGCCTATATACTGGCCGATGAGGCCGATACTTAAAAGCTGAACTCCGCCTATAAACCAGATAGATAAAATAAGAGATGTCCAGCCCTTCTCAACATTTCCTGTGAAGTAGGAAACAAAGGCATATATTGCAGCGAGAAAACAGCAAACGATTATAAGTCCGCCCATCCAGGTAATTAATTCAATGGGCTTTACGGAGAATGAAGAAATTCCGTTGAAAGCAAGAGAAATCATTTTTCTCAAAGGGTACTTGGACTTTCCTGCAACTCTCTCTTTTCTGCTGTAGTAAACACTGTCTGATTTAAATCCCAAAAGAGGAACCATGCCTCTTAAGAAAAGATTCGATTCTTCATATTTTGAAAACTCTGTAAGAGCTTTCTTAGACATAAGCCTGAAGTCAGCGTGATTATAAACAGTCTTAACACCCATCTTGGCCATTATTTTATAAAAAGCCTGAGCGGAATTACGCTTAAAGAAGCTGTCGGTCCCTCTGTCGTTACGAACACCGTATACTATCTCGTTTCCTTCATGGAACTTATCTATCATCTCGCTGATAACAGAGACGTCGTCCTGTAAATCCGCATCAATGGATACTGTCACATCACTGTAGTCCATTGCTTTAAGAAGGCCTGCAGTAAGGGCATATTGATGTCCCACATTACCGGAAAGCTTAAGTCCCTTAACATTTTCAGGGTGAGCTTCGTGTTCCTTCTCAATAAGACTCCAGGTATTATCCTTACTTCCGTCATCAACAAAAAGGATAAAGGAATCAGCCGCTATTTTGTTTTGAGAAACAAGTTCATCGATAACGCCCCGTAAGGTTTCTGAAGAAATGGCAAGCATTTCCTCTTCGTTATAGCAGGGCACAACGATGGCGAGCCTATCGTTATTCATAGAAAAATATTATTCCTCGTCCCAGTTATGATATACTGCCTGAACGTCGTCATCATCCTCGAGTAAATCAAGGGTTCTCTGAAGGTTCTTAATAGCAGTCTCGTCTGTAAGCTTTACATAGTTCTGAGGAATCATTGTAACCTCAGCGGAAGCCATTGCGATGCCTTCCTTCTCAAGTGCTTCTCTTACCTCTTCAAATGCATCGGGATCAGTAAGAATTTCAAAGCTGTCATCCTCTTCATTGAAGTCATCTGCACCTGCATCAAGAGCCATCATCATAAGGTCGTCTGCATCCTTGTCGCACTCTTCCTTATCGATAATAATCTGGCCCTTCTTGTCAAACATAAATGATACGCATCCGGGAGTACCAACGTTACCCTGGCCCTTTGTAAATGCGCTTCTTACGTTTGCAGCGGTTCTGTTCTTGTTATCTGTAAGTGTATCAACGATGATAGCGATACCGTTAGGGCCGTATCCTTCGTATGTAGCATATTCATAGTTAACGTTGCCTGCGTCACCGGCAGCCTTCTTGATACCACGCTCGATGGTATCGTTGGGCATGTTGTTGGCCTTAGCCTTGGCAATAACTGTAGCAAGTTTAAAGTTGTTTGCGGGATCGGGACCGCCCTCTTTAACTGCTACTGCAATTTCACGGCCGATGATGGTAAAGATTTTACCCTTAGCGGCATCGTTCTTCTCTTTTTTATGTTTGATATTGGCAAATTTTGAATGTCCTGACATAAATTACTCCTTAAATCTCCTTAATAAAATTGCTCTTTTAAATATATCATTTTGTATATTTTGCGTCAATAAATCCTGCCTACTCTCTTGCCCAAATCACATACAAGTTCGTAGTTGAATCTATCGGACAAAACACCAAGTTCATCAGTTGTAATGGACAGGTCTTTATCCCCACCGATAAGGACCACTTCATCGTCAAGGGACACGCCCTTAACATCTGTTACATCCAGCATAAACTGGTCCATACATACTCTTCCGATAATCGGAACCTTCCGGCCTCTTACAAGGCAAAATCCCTTATTGGATAAGGACCTTGGATAACCGTCTCCATAACCAACAGGCACGGTGGCTACCAAAGTGTCTTTTTTCGCCACATAAGTCCCGCCATAGCTAATAGGTGTCCCGGCTTTAACCTCTTTCAGATATGTGATTGAACTGTAAAGAGAAAGGGCAGGTTTAAGCTTAAAATCAGGGGCTGTAACTTCATCGGAAGGTGAAAGTCCGTAAATGATTATTCCGGGGCGTACAATGTCCATATTGGCCTCAGGAATAGTAAGTATTGAAGCCGAATTGGAACAGTGTCTCACAGGGAAGCCGTACCCAAGCTTATCCTTTACAAGGTTTATAAAATCATTAAAGACCTTAAGCTGCTTCATGGCAGCGCTCTTATCTGTCTCATCAGCCCTGGCAAAATGGGTGAAAACTCCTTCAGGTTCAATATTGGGGGCTTCCATAAGCTTCTTTACAAATGAAAGTCCTTCCTCATCGGGAGTTATGCCGATTCTGCCCATTCCAGTGTCCACTTTAACATGGACTTTTACCACTTTGTTAAGTTTCTTGGCAGCAGCATTAAGAGCTTCTATATTATCTTCCCTGAAGATACAGGGCGTAATATCGTATTTGATTAATTCCTCGTACTGTTCAGGGAATGAATAGCCAAGAATCAATATCTTTTTGGTTATGCCCGAATCCCTTAAAGAAATGCCTTCCTCAAGGGTTGCAACACAAAAGCCCTTAACATAATCAAGCTCTTGAAGTCTGTTCGTAACCTTCTCAGCTCCATGTCCGTAAGCATCGGCCTTAACAACCGCGTAAATACCTGTATCAGGCGATGTCATACTATGTATGGTCTTTAAGTTTTCTTCGATGATATCCAAGTCAACCTTGGCGTAAACCCTCTTACTAATATTCATATCAAAAACCTCAAAGTTTAAGCTCTTCTCCCATGACGGAAAAAGAGCTTTGTTTTACATGTCATACTTCATATCAAAAAGTTCAATTACAGAAGCCCCGAATATGTCATGCATATAAGAATACATTTCCTTATTCTTTGCTTCCTTTGCCTGCTTCTTGATAATGTTTTTCTTTAGCTCAATTCGCATTGCGCTTATCCAGGCATCGATATCTTTGACTTCCTTGGCATTGTCTGTCAGGTAATCATAGCAGGCATCCATAGTGGCAAGCATAAGATCATAATTGACCTTATCGATCTCGCCGGGAAGAAACTTCAATTCATCCATGTATGCCTCGAGCTTATCGTTAGCCTCATCTATAAGACGTTTGTTTTCGTCAAGCTTCTTTTGGGTTTTCTTGTCCGGATTGCCGTTCATGTCAGCCTGACTGTTAACAATTTCATCAAGAAGCTTCTTCTTGATGGCTCTAAGTTCTTTGGATTCCGTATTAAGCTTGCCCTGGCGCATCAAAAGCTCATTCAGTTTCTCTGCAAGTCTATTGATTTCGCTGTTTTGTTCCGCTTGGGTAAAAAGTCTGTGCCATTTATTGTCAAGAGTAAGAATAGGTAATTTCTTGCCCAATAAAGCGTTTTTAAAAGCCTTTTCACTCTTAGCCACGCAAAGTCACCTCTGTTTCACTTATTACGAATTCTTATTTTTGCAATTAAAGTTATAGGAAAGCTTAAGAAGGCTGTCCGTAAGGTGAACGTTCTCAACAACTACATCATCGCCCACATTCAAATCACAATGTGCGAAGTTCCAGATGGCTTTGATTCCATTCTTAACAAGGACCTCTGCTACAGAAACCGCTGCTGTTTTGGGAATAGTCAAAACCGCGATATCTACATCATTGTCCTTAATGAATGCCTCCATGTTTTCCATGGGTTGAATTTCCAGGCCTCTTACAACCTTGCCTTTAAGGGCAGGATTATTATCAAAGATACCTTTAAAAATAAAGCCCCTTCTTTCAAAGTTCATGTAATTGGCAATTGCCTGACCCAGATTACCGCTTCCGATGATAATAAGATGATGAGCCTTATCAAGACCTAAAATCTTACCGATTTCATCATAGAGGTAATTTACGTTATATCCATACCCCTGTTGTCCAAAGCCGCCAAAATTGTTGAAGTCCTGCCTTATCTGGCTGGCAGTAACTTTCATCAGCTTGGACAATTCCTGTGAAGATATGCGTTCAACCCCCTTGTCACGCAATTCTCCCAAATATCTGAAATACCTGGGAAGACGACCGATGACGGCCTGTGATATCTCTTTTTCCTCCACAGCTTATTCCTCCTGCTTTAGTGTACTCTACTATTATAGAGTGATGTTAAAATCTTGTCAATCTAAGGAAGCAAGGTTTTCCCACTCTTCGTAAAGTAAATCAAGTTTGTCAGAAATTTCTGTCAATTCCTTCACTACTTCCTGAAGCTTTACAGAGTTGGTAGCTATGGAAATATCATTCATTTTCTCTTCAAGAACCGCTTTCTTATCTTCAAGAGTTGCAATTTCGGATTCGCATTTTTTGAGATCGTTTTCGATTTTTCTCTTTCTTGCGGCCTCGGCCTTTTGAGCCTGGTAATCAAGCTTGCCGGCGGTTTCCGAAGGTGTGCTCTTCTCCTGAGAAGATGATGATTTTACCACAGGGGTATCATCACGTTTCTCCAGATAGTAATCATAGTTTCCAAGGTATTCCTTAAGGCCGTTGTTCTTAAGCTCAATTATCCTGTCGGCTGTTCTGTTAATGAAATATCTGTCGTGAGATACATAAAAAACTGTTCCCAGATAATCGTTTAAAGCATCCTCTAAGATTTCCTTAGATTGAATATCCAGGTGGTTTGTAGGCTCATCAAGGATTAGAAAATTGGAGTTTGAAAGCATCAGCTTTGCAAGTGATACTCTTCCCTTCTCTCCACCGGAAATCTCCTTGATTCTCTTAAACACGTCATCCCCTGTGAAAAGGAAAGCCGCCAGGGTATTTCTTATTTCTGTATTGTTAAGCTCGGGATATTCGTCTGAAATCTCTTCAAAAAGCGTGGAATCATCATGAAGTACATGATGCTCCTGGTCGTAATAACCCACTTCAACGTTACTTCCGAGCACAATCTTTCCTGAGTCGGCATCTAAAAGCCCATTAATAATCTTTAAAATTGTGGTCTTGCCTGTTCCGTTATCGCCGATAAGTGCCACGTGCTCGCCGCGCTTGATTTCAAAGCTGACATCGTCAAACAGGTGATTATCTCCAAAACTTTTGGATATTCCTCGTACGCTAAGTACATCGTTTCCCGAAAGGACTCTTGGAATCAAGGCCAGTTTCATGTCTGCGTCTATCTCGGTGGGCTTTTCAAGGCGTTCAAGCTTATCAAGCATCTTGACGCGGCTTTCAGCCCTCTTTATGGATTTCTCTCTGTTAAAAGACCGTAATTTCTCAATTACTGCTTCCTGGTGAGCTATCTCTCTTTGCTGGTTAAGATAAGCCTTTAATCTTTCATTCCTCAAGGCCTCTTTCTTAACCGCATAGTCGGAGTAATTTCCAAGAAATACGGTAGCTCTTGTTGAATCAATTTCAATAACCTTGGTGGCAATTTTATCAAGGAAATATCTATCGTGGGATACAACAAGTACTGCTCCATTGTAGTTTAAAAGATAGTTCTCAAGCCAAGCTATGGAATTCATATCAAGATGGTTGGTAGGCTCATCAAGGATAATAAGATCCGGTTTTGAAAGAAGAAGCTTGCCAAGAGCCACCCTGGTCTTCTGGCCTCCCGATAAGGTATTAACCTTCTTGTCGAACTCTTCCTTGGTAAATCCAAGACCCAAAAGAACACCTACAATCTCTGATCTGTAGATATAGCCACCTGCCAGATCAAACGAATTGGAAAGCTTGGTATATTTGTCCATGAGAGTATCAAGCTCTGCGCCTTCCAAGGTATTCATTAAGCCTTCGTATTCACGAAGCTGCTTCTCCATATCAGTTAAGTCCTTCTTAACGCCGAGAAGCTCATCATATATGGAGTTGTCCGAATTAACGGCATCGTTTTGTTTAAGATATCCTATGGTTTTGCCTTTGGATAAAGTAACAAGACCTTCATCAGGCGCCATCTCACCCACAATTATTCTTAAAAGAGTGGTTTTGCCCGCTCCGTTAATGCCTACAATAGCCACTTTTTCGTAATCTTCTACATGAAAAGAAACGCATTGTAAAATGCGTTCCTCTAAAAAACTTTTTGATATTCCTGAAACATTCAGTATCATAACAATTCCTCAAGGGTTTCTCTTATTGCCTTTATGAAATCCAATGAGTTAAGAATTACAGGTTCTTTACACTCGGAAATCGATGAAAGGGACTTAGTCATTTTACCCCTTTCAACGGTCTTTACGCAAGCGTCAAAGAGACAATCGCCGAAATGAACAAGTTCGGGAAGCTTATCAAGCTCGCCTCTCTTCTTCAAAGCACCGGCCCATGCAGCAATTGTAGCGATGGAGTTTGTTGAAGTCTCTTCGCCTTTAAGGTGCTTATAGTAATGTCTCTGTACCGTTCCGTGAGCAGCTTCGTACTCGTAATTTCCGTCAGGGCTTACAAGTACAGATGTCATCATGGAAAGATCACCGTAAGCTGTGGCAACCATATCACTCATAACATCGCCGTCATAGTTCTTTAACGCCCAGATAAATCCGCCTTCGCTTCTTATTACTCTTGCTACGGCATCATCAATAAGGGTGTAGAAATAAGTAATGCCTGCCTTTTCGAAGGCATCCTTATATTCATTGTCATACAAATCCTGGAAAATATCCTTGAAAGTATGATCATACTTCTTGGAAATTGTATCCTTGGTTGAAAACCACAAATCCTGCTTTGTGGCAAGAGCATAATTAAAGCAGCTCTTTGCAAAACTTGTGATGGAATCAACTGTGTTGTGCTGTCCCTGAAGAACTCCCGCACCCTTGAAATCGTGTATAAGCTGTCTGGTTTCCTTGCCGTTCTTATCTGTAACAACAAGTTCTGCCTTACATGCATCCTCAATCTTCATCTCGGTGTTCTTGTAAACATCGCCATATGCATGTCTTGCGATTGTAATAGGTTTGGTCCAGTTGGAAACGTAGGGTTTGATGCCTTTTACAAGAATAGGGGTTCTGAATACAGTTCCGTCAAGGATTGAACGAATTGTGCCGTTGGGGCTCTTCCACATCTCCTTAAGGTTGTACTCGGTCATTCTTGCAGCATTGGGTGTGATGGTTGCGCACTTAACAGCAACGCCGTATTTCTTTGTGGCATTGGCCGACTCAACCGTTACCTTATCATCAGTATTGTTTCTGTTTTCAAGGCCAAGATCATAATACTCAGTCTTTAAATCAACAAATGGCAGGATAAGTTCATCCTTAATCATCTGCCATAAAATTCTTGTCATCTCATCCCCGTCCATCTCAACCAGGGGTGTGGTCATTTGAATTTTACTCATTATACTCTCCACTTATTCTTCATTATTTTCTTCTTTTGTAAAAATCTGAGGAAGGCCGTTTTTAACCATGTTTTCATAGGCATTAATCATGTGCTGATGTGCCAGCTTCTCAGCTGCCTTCTCATCTTTGGCCTTAATAGCCTCCATGATAGCCTCATGCTCGGCATTTGAGGCCAAACCTCTTTCCTTACTGCTTAAGGTCTTCTTACGCACTCTCAAAACATACTGATGGAAGTCCTTTAACAGGTGCTCAAGCATCTTGGAATCGCATGCCTCATACATAATGTCATGGAATCTGTTGTCCAGTTCCGCCAACTGCTCAAGATGGCCCTTCTTAGCATGGAATTTGGCAAGATAAACGTTCTCTTCCATCTCATCCATCTGCTCAGGAGTAATATTCTCACACGCCCACATGGCGCATAATCCCTCAAGTCTGGACCTGATCATGTATATATCCTTAACATCCTTCTCTGTGATGCCGGTTACATAGGCTCCCTTATTAGGTATAATCTGAACAAGACCCTCAAGCTCAAGCTGTCTTAAAGCCTCTCTGACAGGAGTTCTGGAGACTCCCATGCTCTCAGAAATTGATACCTCTTTAAGTTCCTCATGCTCTTTGTAGACACCGCTTAAGATGTCATCTCTTATCTTGGAAAAAACGCGTCCTCTCAAAGAGTACTTATCTGTTACTTCCTGCTTAACATCGTAATCGCCCACAATACACCTCCGTGTTTTGGTTATGCAAATTTGAGATTAAACTCAGGTGCGACCTCACAAATTTTATCATGCATTTCATCGTCTGTCATTACTGTTACACGACCGTTTGCATACTGCTCATCAACCCAGGCTTTAATGAAATGAACGAAGTCTGAATTCTTATCCATCTGATCAGCACCTGTAAGATGATATTTCGTATTGATCCAGTGTGCAATTCCTGCAAGTCCCGAAGTATTTGAAATAGCACAAACAACAGGTCTGTTAAGGAATTTCTCTGTATCAAAGATATTGTATATTTCCTCGTTCTTAAGAAGTCCGTCTGCATGAATTCCGGCTCTTGTAACGTTGAAATTCTTTCCTACGAAAGGAGTTCTGGGAGGAATCTGATAACCGATTTCTTTCTCATAATACTCGGCAAGCTCGGTAATAACGGATGTATCCATTCCGTTAAGTGTGCCCTTAAGCTGAGCATACTCAAATACCATTGCTTCAAGAGGTGTATTACCTGTTCTCTCACCAATACCAAAGAGTGATGTGTTAACTGCGCAGCATCCATATAACCATGCTGTGGTTGAGTTAACAACAGCCTTGTAGAAATCGTTATGTCCGTGCCACTCAAGCCACTCGTGAGGTACACCTGCATGAGTATGAAGCGCATAAATAATCCCGGGAACGCTTCTGGGGATAACGGCACCGGGGTAGTTAACGCCATACCCCATTGTATCGCACGCTCTGATCTTTACAGGTATTTTGTATCTCTCGGAAAGCTTCATAAGCTCAAGGCAGAACGGAACAACAAATCCGTAAATATCTGCTCTTGTAATATCCTCAAGATGACATCTTACGGCAATTCCCTCTTCCAAGGCATCTTCAACAACACTGAGGTAATGTTCCATAGCCTGTTTTCTTGTCATCTTAAGTTTAAGGAAAATATGATAATCGGAACATGAAACAAGAATTCCTGTTTCCTTCATTCCAATTTCTTTAACAAGTTTAAAGTCTTCCTTGCTGGCTCTTATCCAGCTGGTTACTTCAGGGAACTCATATCCCCTCTCCATACACTTGTATACAGCGTCTCTGTCCTTCTTAGAATAGAGGAAGAACTCAGACTGACGAATCATTCCGTTCTTACCGCCAAGTTTGTGGAGATAATCATAAATGGTAACAATCTGCTCTGTTGTGTAGGGAGCCCTTGATTGCTGACCGTCTCTGAAAGTTGTATCTGTAATCCAAATATCCTTCGGCATGTTGTGAGGAACAATTCTGTCGTTGAAAGGAATCTTAGGAATCTCAGAATAAGGAAACATATTTCTGAATACGTTTGGTTTCGGTACATCATCAAGGATGTACATATGCTCCTCAATCTCCAAGAGGTTGTTCTTATTATTCATCGTCACCGGACGATTGGTAAAAATATCATTATTCATCTTCATCTGTTTAACCCTCTTATATATAAATAATTTTCACCAATATAAAAAACAGCTTATGTATCATTGTATACAATCATACACAAGCTGTCAAGTTATGTTAATGCATAATTTTTGAATTATTATTCCGGTATTTATCTTATGGTTTGATAAGAACTACCGCCTTATTGTTCACAACTCTGGTGCTTCCAAGAAGCCTTCCAAAGTCATCATAATTATTCACATTGCCGTTTTCGGCGTCAGGATTGGTTATAAGTGCATCGCCGCCGCTTACTGTATTGGAGCCGGGATTCTGATCTTTAACGGGGCCATGTCCTTCAACAACTGTAGACTGAGGCGTTCTTTCGCCTTCAGTATTGCTGCCCCACTGAAGCTCGGCATATTTACTCTCAATCTCCTCAAGAGTCATTGGCTGCTCTATTATTCTGTTATTAAAGTTCTCGGCATAGTCTTCAGCTATGGTGTTGGTTCCGCCTTTAAGTACCAGATTATCGCATCCGTCAAAAGCCGTATCATGAATGGTCTGAACATACATGGGAAGCTTCACCTCATCAAGGCTAACGCAGTTCTCGAAAGCTTTCCTGTCAATATTCTTGACCGAGGGGGAGAAATATACGTTTTCAAGGCCATTACAGTTGGAAAAAGCATACTCGCCAATCTCTCCCACTTTACCTGTAATGGATACACTCTTAAGCTTATTTGAGCCCCAGAAAGCATAAGGATAAATCTCTTCTACTCCATAAGGGATTTCGTAATCCTTGGTTGATTTACCTGCGCTGTAGGAAATCAGTGTCTTTTCATCCTTGTCGTACACAACGCCGTTCTTAACTTTGTAGTACTTGTTGGCGGATGAAATCTTAAAGTTTGAGATTGCGGTGTCTCCGGCAAAAACACCATATCCCCAATCCTTGAGTCCTGATCCAATTTTGACGCTTCTAAGTTTGGTACACTCGGCAAAAGCTCCCGTTTCTATTGTTTCAACAGAATTAGGTATAGTAATTCCTTTTAAAGATGTACATCCATAGAAAGCACCATACTCAATCTTTTCAACAGATGAAGGTATTTTCACCGACCTGATGGTAGAATTACCCGCAAAGGCACCCTCTCCGATTTCCGTTACTGTAGACGGAATAGACACGGACTTTGCCGTGCCTATGTATTTAACCAGTTTCGTTCCATCAAGCTGGAAGTCAAGCTCGCCCTTAGCGGACGAGCTTAACGCCGGTATCTGTAATGCAATTGTAATTACAAGAAACAAACTTGCAAGTAATAATCCTAAGAGTTTCTTCATAGCATTATCCTAAATGTTCTTGATTCTTACCTTATTATCTCTCTTAAAGAAGAGAATTAATGAAAGTGCTGCAAGACCAATTGAAAGGAACCACTTGGGATGGATTCCGTCAGCAGTCTTAGGTGTTCCGTCAGGTCTTGTTCCTTCTGAAAGATTTCCTGTATCCACATAAATCGCATAAGGCGAGAAGTGGGTTGCTCTGAAGGTTACGCAAGGAACCTTGTCAATGGTTGTAAACTTGGGAGTCAAAGGCTCAAGATAATCGTTTACAACAGCCGCTGTCTTGTTGTTACCTGCGTAATCCTTAAGTGAATCAGGAAGAGGTATCGTAATATCTACAGAAAGTCCTGTTGTATCGGTAATCTTTGTAGCTCCGTTACTATCCCAAAGAGTAATATCCATTGCGAAATACTTAAGTCCGTCAAGGCTTCCGTACTCGTTTGTAAGAGCTCTCTCTACAGCTGCTGTAGCTTCGGGAGTCTCTGAAATCTTAACAATGAAGTCATCGGTACTTCCGTTAACCTTTGCAGAAGCAAGGTTTGTATTTGAAATACCGGGCTTATTGATAGCAACTCTTGTACCTGTTGTACCTGCTCCGTTACTTCTGTTAGCTCCGTTATTGTTCCCGCTAACAGTACCACTTGTTGTGTAGTAAGCAGTTACTGTTACATTCTTAGCAGGCATTGTAAATGTGGTTGTTGCTGATGTTGAGTTTGCAAATGCAACACCATCGTTTGATGACCAGTTGGAGAAGGTCTTACCATTGCTTGTATTAGCTGTAATAGTTACAGATCTGCCGGCAAGGTAATCACCCGAACCACTACCGTTAATGACAGTTACACGGTAAATTCCTGATGAATCTCCGCTTCCGCCGGAGCCTGATCCACCTGAACCGCCAGAACCGCCTGAACCAGATCCGCCACTTCCGCTTCCGCCATTACCGGATCCGTTATTACCGGCATCTCCGCCACTTACGGAACTCCCACGATTTGAGTACAGTGCATGAATAAATGTATCCTTCTCAATATTGATATAGGGTTCACTCCAATCGGAGAAGGTCCATCCATCATGCTTCGGTTTCTCGGGAGGTGTTGCGTTACCGCCTTTAACTACATACTGTGTTTCGCCTAATTGCTTACCATCATATGAGTCAAAGAACATTACGCGATACTTATCGTCAATCTTTTTAAATGTTAACCCATGATAGTCTGCGTATTCCTTAGCAGCTGAATCATCATAGGATCTCACAGTTAATGAAGATTTATATTTAGCATTTACATCAAAAGCATCTGTTGCAATATGAACTTCCTTACCGGGAATTGTAACAGTAATAGGATGATCATCTGCAAAGGCCTTAGATTTAATCGAGTTTACAGACTCAGGAAGGTCTACCGTCGTAAGCATATCGCAGTTTCTAAATGCTTTTTCAGGAATCTCTGTTACCTTCTCAGCATCTGACAAATCAACATATGAGATTGAATCACAGTCCTCAAATGCGCCCTCATTAATGGCTGATACATTTGGTAAGTACTGATCATATTCAGAGCTTACCTGTGCTCCACCAACAACATTTCCTCTGGAAGGCAAGCACTCTTCAATGGTATATGTTCCATCATCATTTACGGAATAGATTATTCCGTTATCACACTTAAAGTGATCGTTGTTACCGGTGTTAGTTACTTCTGTACAGCCTCTGAAAGGAGCTGTGCCAATATCGGTACAGTTAGGTCCAATATCTGCAACTACCAACTTTTCACAACTATCAAAGCAATAGTCAGGTAAATATTTAACTGATTTAAGAACGATTGATTCTATACAGTCGTTACCTCTGTTAGCCTTCTCATAAGCCTTCTCGTCATCAGATCCGGCAGCATAATCCTTATAGTATCCACTGAACAAGCCGGGTACGCAATCTACCGGAGGATCAGTAGAAGTATCGGAAATGGAGCCATCAGTATATTGCTTATATACAGCCGGACTAACAATATCCTTTATATATTTGGTAACATTCTGCTGGTTTTTGGATGCTTTTTCGCCCTTGATATAGTTGTAAATATCAATGTTCTCAACGCCTTCAGGAATCACAAGATTAATTGTTGCTTCAATCCACTGCTCTTCCTGCATGGTTGTGTTGTCATAATCACCTTTAGGATCCTTGTTCTTATAATTTTCTATAATGCTATAAGGATTCCTTGCGAAATATGCCTCGGGAGTGGAATCATTCCAGGTTTGTGAAGGAATATAATACGGTGAAATCCATGGACCATATGTATTGCCATCATACAACGCAGCCCTGGACTCCGCTGTTGCTGCCGCATCGTTCCAAGAACTAAGGAATTGACTCCTTAAATTGTCATAAATAGGATCAAGATATTTCTTATAGTAATATTCCTCCATAGCCTGATTATGTCCGTCACCGCCTGAAGTTTTCGGGCCATGAGCAACATCAAGTTCATCAAATCTGGGATAATCTATAAGTGTAACTTCGCCTGTATTGTTGTCCTGAATAACACGAAGGAACGTGGGTTCCAAGCTTTGATAACATACTCTGGTTCCCAGATCGTCAATCATGTTTTCTTTATTCATAGTCCAATCGAATAAAGCATAACCCTTAACAATATCTCCATGCATTGTAAGTTTAGTACTGTCAGTCTTAAATGCTTCATTTCCGATTGTCAAAGAATTATAGCCATTCTTTGGTGTCTCAAACGTTATATCTTCAAGTTTGGGACACTTTGCAAAGGCCTGGTTGCCCACTGATGTTATACCTTTACCAACAACTACTTCAGCAAGTTTAGGACAATCATAAAATGATTTATCACCAATCTTGGTTACAGAATCACCAATCTCAACATAGACAAGCTCCGGCAATCCCGAGAAAACATTGTTACTAATCTCAGATATGGAATCGTCCTCTATGGTAATGGTCTGAATAAGACTTCTTAGTTTGTCATCATCGAAACAGTTAGAATCAAGTGATGTAATCTTATAGTTACCTACATAACTGGGAATAATCAAGTCAATAGGATCCGTTGCAGTGTCATCAACAAGAGTACAGTCTGTCAAAGCACCTTCAGCGGTTGCCTGAAGCAGGTACTTACCATCACTGGCTTCATAGCAATCAACTCCTGCTGAATTAACATAAACATAAGGCACAACATCATTTACAATTGTAAGAGCCTTCCATGTAGCTTTTCTGGGCAATGCAGGAGTGAAATCATTCTTGTTCTCAGGACCCCTTACATAGAAGTTCTCATTAAGGACGTCGTAGAATAAAGCTTTATCAAAAGTAACAAAGCCACAGGAATTGTTTCCTTGATCAGGGAACTCAACATGATCAAGCTGCGAACAGCCCATAAATGTGCAAAGAGGAACCGTCGTTTGTGTTGAAAGTCCGTAGTTACCGGGGAACGTACAGGATTTAAGGGTACTACGTCCGGCAAAAAGCCAGTTGCCAAGTCCATTGCCATCATCAGCGGCATCATGAATAGCTCCTGTTACTGGAGTATATGTGCTTTTGATTCTATTGGGCAAAACAGCATTAAGCCAAGAACCCGTCACACCGGTAGGGCATGCAAAGCAGCCATCACCCAAGTGATAGATTCCGGAATCAACCATATTGACATTGCTTAAAGCAATATCATTATAAAATGCATACTTATTTATATCTGCATTATCTACGGCATTGAAATCCACATTAGCCAAGTACTGACACTCAGCAAATGCGCCCGGACCCAGTAGGCTCAAAGCATACGGAAATGTAATGGATGTAACGCCGGTACCATAAAAAGCTTCCGTTCCAATTTTACTTGTGGCAGAACCCAAATCAACAGTTTTGAGCTGAGAGCAGTTTTTAAAAGCTCGGTTACCAACATTATCAACGTTATTAAATGAGATTTCCTTAATGAACGAATTCATAAAGGCTTCATCGCCAATATATTTAATCTCCTCAGGAAGAGTCAAAACATCTACGTTATGCACGTCATAAAACGCACGCTTAGCTATACCAAGAATAGGTTTAGAAGCGCTTGTTACAAGGAATCCAAAGTCATCCTTGGAAACAGTGCCGGATATATTATTTGTACCCGCAGCACTAACCATGTAAATAACAGTGGATGTTCCTCCTGATGAAGCAGTAAGGTTTGCATCATCATAAACAGGTTCAAGCGTAAATCCGCTTCCATAACCCATCTCAGTTAAAGTCTTGTTTCCATCCCTGGAGTCTTTATAGTAATCGCAGAAATATCTGTACTTACTTTCTTCAGGCAATTGATTAGGGCGCTTGCCTAAAGGTTCAGTTATCTCAGGAGCCGGGCTTACCGGATCAGGTTTAGGTCTCACGGAAGGCTCGGGACCTGAAGTAAGTCCGTTATTCCAATCTTCCCAATCTGATCTTTCTTGATCATAGGCAGCTTTCTCTGTCACGTAATTCTGATAATCATAATATGCCTTACAGCTGTTCCAATATGCATTAAATTCAGTGGGAAAATTAGTTTCTAACCAAACAGCATTTTCTGATTTAGTCGCACTACCACCATTGATATATGCTACATAATCTGCATAAGTAATCTCATACAGCTTAGCTCCATCTGGTTGCTGAGCGTTAGGCTTGGGGGTTCCGCTGTCCATGGCTGTTGTGTAGAAATCATTGTACATATCAGCCGTGTACCACTTATAGTCGGTGTAAGCATGGCTGTTTAACACAACATTCTTTTGACTATATGTTGAGTTATACTGACTTATTATCGCTTTATCAGATCCCGCAACATTTCTGTTGTAATACTTAAACTGCCATCCAATCTGATACTTATTATCGGACATCTTGATAATGGTATAGGCCGTATATTCAGTATCGCCTGCAGCCTTTTCCAATATATTCTGATTGGAGCTGTCTTTTACTGATAAATCTATATCTTCAGCACCCGATGCACCTGCACTGGCCGGCTGAGCAACATTATAGGAAACGGCGGTTCTGCCGGCAGCTGTAGCTGCTGCTTCAGTTCTTGCAGCAGACTGTGTTACCACAGGTGAAGCTTCAATTTCTCTGGCAGGTATTGCAGCTACTCCTATAGCTGTAACCATCAAGAGGCCGGCTATGCTTCTCCTTATAACTCTCTTAGTCTTTCTGTTCATTCTGCTCTTAGCTTTCTTAGCCATTAAGCTTTTCCTCCCTTAGGAATAAGAATTACTGTATCTTCTTGGCAACGACAACGAATCTGCCGTCCTTTTCCTGATAATCGCAGGTTGAAAGGGTAAGGAGCCTGTCACCGTAGGTGGCCGTTACTCCCGTATCGTAATAAGAAAGATTGCTCATCTCATTCATGTAAGAATTAAATTCTTCTTCGCTGGTAGCGTCGATGAACTGGTAATATTTGAAAGCAATCTCACCGCTTGTATAAACGTGGGATCTGAAAACATACATTACCTGATAGAGACCTTCTTCATAGATTGTGTCAAACTCTATGAATTTATGGTTTTCATAGTAGGATTCTTTTTCATAATCTCCCAGCTTACCGAACATCTTTCCGGACTGCATATGGTGGCCGTAACAAATAAGATTTGTAGACGGTTTCAGCACATCACAGCCCATATCCAAAAAGATTGAGCCGTTCTTGTCGTATTCCTGATTTAAGTTGTGATCCAAATAATATTCATTATTTGAAGTTTGCATTACAGGGTAATCTATATTTGTATCGGCTATTTTTATCCATCCGATTAGACTTTTATTCTTATTATATAAAGTTTTATATTTTTCTAAGATCTCAGGGACCACTGTGGGGTCTGAATAATTAATCTTTTTTTGCTCAATTCTCTGCTCCGGAGTCACCCTTGCATTGTCTGCTTCACGTATTTCCGCCCACTGGTCGTAGGTTCTTTCCGTTCTCTCGATATAGAAGTAATAAACGCAGAAATAGCCGAGACTTGCCACACATAAACCGGCCAAAGCAAAAAGGAGGATTTTTCTCTTTCTCTCCGACTTCTTAATCTCCTTTATTACCTGCTCTCGCATCGAGGGAGACATGTAATCCAAATCGTCTGAGTTCTTCTTAGCCTTAGGTTTCGATGCACTTGCAGAAGTCTTCTTCACAGAAGTCTTCTTTTCAACTATCTTCTTGGGAGCTTTTTCTTTCTTCTCTCTGAAGACTGCGCTCCTCTTTACAGGCACTTCTTCCTCTTCATATTCGGGTTCAAATGTACCTGCTTTAATCTGTCTGGTTAACTCAAATATTTCATCATCGAAATCTGTTCCTAGAGAGGATTTAAACTTAAATTTGCTTGCACTTAAATCTCTGTAAAGTTCAAGAACCGACTCAGCATTGTTTAAATTGTATCTGGAACGTATATCGTCAATCAGTTTCTTGTCGTCCAAAGCCGCCTCGTAATCAGCCTTTGAGGCGAACCTTTTCCCGTTAACATAAAATCCTGATTCAGTCATTTATCCAATAAACCTCATAATTACCCATATTCATATTTATTCTAACTATATCTGCCAAAATAATCAAGTATTTTTACAATATATTGTGGGAGACATAACAACATTAATTGGATAATTTGTGGTATAATAAAATGGTATTTGGGAGGTTTCATTATGACTAAAAAGCATTTCTTAAAAATATTCTATATGCTGCTGCTTGCTGTAATTCTCCTTACGAATTCTCCTAGCATCAAATCTTTTGCAATAGCTCCTTATGGCACTACATCAAGTTCTACAGATGATAGTGAAAAGCCCAGAGGCCATGCTAATCCCGATGATGATGATGACGATCCTCCTGCATCCAGCACAGATACAGGCTCATCAAACACTTCGCAAGGAAGCAATACATCAACTTCCAACGATGATGACGATGACGACGACTATATGTTTATAGATGGACAAGAAACCACACCGGCAAATAACAATCAGGAGCAAAGCAATACCTCTACTCCCACACAAAATATTCAACCTGTTACAAACAACACCCAAAACCAAGGTGGAAATAACAGTTCAAGTTCAAACAATAATTCTGAGCCTTCGAATAATAACGTTGTCTCACAGCAAAGCGACAATGCGTCACCGACTCAGACTGATAATGTCGATATTGTAGACAGTAACACAAATATAGACACACCCTCACCTTCAAATAATCAGAATTCCAATATTGTCATTACAGAAGCCACT